>NZ_CP061307.1:1799947-2048933 GCF_018687895.1 Polynucleobacter sp. JS-JIR-II-50
ATTGCGGGTTGAAACCAACTTCAAGTGATAGATTGCGCAAGCGAATGCTGCGAACCAGCCCACTAAAAAATAATTACTCAAGTTAGCCAATTGCGCTACCCATAACTGACTCAGAAAAAGCATCCCGTAGCTTATTGCTATAGCGACGACATCGTACCGACCAAAAGTAATGGCCGATGTTCTCAACCCTAGGCGCAGATCATCATCGCGGTCAACCATGGCATAGGCTGTGTCATAGGCGATCGCCCAAAAGATGTTCCCAATGAATAAGAACCATGCCTCTAGGGGAATGAAATCCAAAATAGCTGCATACGCCATCGGAATACCAAAGCCAAAAGCAATACCCAAGACAGCTTGGGGCATGGCAAAAAAGCGTTTTGTAAAGGGATAGACGAAGGCCACTAGCAAAGCAAGCACGGATAGTTGCTTTGTAAATACATTCAGAGGCTGAATGAGTAAAAACGCAATTAAGGCCAATACCCCAGCCACAGCTACAGCCTCTTTACCCGAGATTTTTCCACTCGTGACTGGGCGACCTTGGGTACGCTTAACATGACGATCAAAATCACGATCAGCATAGTCGTTGATTGCGCAGCCTGCACTCCGCATCAAAAATGTACCGACAGTAAAGATCAGCAAAATGGATAAATCAGGTACACCACTGCTTGCCAACCAAAGGGCCCAGAGCGTAGGCCACAACAGTAATAGCGTGCCAATCGGCTTATCCAGCCTGATTAAATATCCATAAGAAATAAAACGCTCTTTTACATTCATAGGTTAATTATCAAGCCTTTAGAAATTCTGCTCGAGATCCGAGCCAGCGTTCTAAATGACGCTCCACCAGATCTGCATGCTCAGCAAGTAAGCGCTCAGCCGCCTGTTGAGCTAACTCAATTAACCAGGCATCGCGTTGCAAATCAACAAAGCGCAACATCGCATCTCCTGATTGCTTCGCACCCAGTAATTCACCTGGACCACGCAGTGATAAATCCCGCTCCGCAATCACAAAACCATCTGAGGTCTCACGTAAAGTTTGCAAGCGCTCCTTGGCGGCCATTGAAAGGGGCTCGGCGTACATCAAAATACAGACCGAATCTGCAGACCCCCTACCCACGCGCCCGCGCAATTGATGAATCTGGGCATAACCAAAGCGCTCAGCATGCTCAATTACCATTAATGCTGCATTGGGTACGTCTACCCCAACCTCAATTACCGTAGTGGCAACTAAAAGCTGAATCTCATTTGCCTTAAAGGCGGCCATGACTGATGCTTTTTCTTCTGCTTTTAATCTGCCATGCACCAAGCCAACCTTAAAGTCAGGTAAAGCCTGTGTCAGTTGCTCGAAGCTCTCAACTGCTGTTTGCAATTGCAGCACTTCAGACTCTTCAATGAGAGGGCACACCCAGTACGCTTGCAACCCCTTGGATAACCAACTTTGCAAACCACCGATCACCTCATCACGGCGGCCGGCTTTAACTACCTTGGTAGCAATCGGTTTTCGGCCAGGAGGTAATTCATCGATGACAGAGACATCCAAGTCGGCATAGTAGGTCATCGCTAAAGTGCGTGGTATTGGTGTTGCTGACATCATCAGTTGATGGCAGTAAAACAGTTCTGAGCCAACCCGTTGCTGAATCTCTAAACGCTGCCTCACTCCAAAGCGATGTTGCTCATCAATCACTGCGAGGCCAAGTTTGGCAAAGCTCACATTTTCTTGAATAAGAGCATGCGTACCAATAATGAGTTGAGCTTGCCCATTCTCGATCACTTCTTGCGCCAATCGTTTTTCTTTGGCTTTCAGACTTCCTGACAGCCAAGCGATTCTGACCCCCAAAGGTTCAAACCATTCTTTCATTTTGAGGTAGTGCTGCTCAGCCAAGATCTCCGTAGGCGCCATGATGGCGGCTTGATAACCATAATCCATCGCCCGCGCCGCAGCTAAGGCAGCCACTACGGTCTTACCGCTACCCACATCCCCCTGTAAAAGGCGATTCATCGGAAATAATTGTGAAAGGTCATGACTAATTTCAGACCAAACGCGCTCTTGAGAATTAGTTAATTTAAAAGGTAATACTTTCAGCAAGCCCGCTTCAAAGCTTAGCTGCTCTTTCTTGCCTTTACTCTCATCTTTATTTTTTACAAAACTTGGTGCATGTCGCTCTCGACGAATGGCATGCGCACGCTTTAACGAAATTTGCTGGGCAAGGAGCTCCTCAAACTGCACTCGACGCCAAGCAGGATGAGTGCGCTCTAGCAATGCCTGAGTATTGGCATCGGCAGGCGGTTGATGTAAATAGATAATCGCCTCTTGCAAGTTTGGCCAATCATGACTTGGCAACAACTCTGCCATCAGTTCTTTGGGCAAGAACTCAGCCAGACTATCTTGCAGGCTTGGGTCACGTAAGGCTTGTGTCACTGCTTTACGAATAATCGCTTGCGAAACTCCAACGCTTGCCGGGTAAACTGGGGTCAAACTAGCAGGCAAAGGCGCATCTGGAGCTACAGCTCTCACAGTAGGATGCACCATCTCCGGACCCTGAAAACCTTCGCGTACTTCACCGCGGACTCGAATATTGGCCCCGACAGCCATTTGTTTTTGTTGGCTGGGGTAGAAGTTCAGAAAACGCAGATTTAAGGTTTCAGTGTCATCCTCGATGGTGACTACCATCTGCCTTCTGGGCCGAAACAAGACCTGATTGCGAATAACTACGCCTTGGGTCTGAGCGGAGTTAAACCGACCTTGGGCAATTGCCTCCTCGATGGTGAGTAGCTCAGTCTCATCCTCATAACGGGTCGGCAAGTGCAAAGCAAGGGCCATAGGGCTGTCTAAACCCATCTTTTGGAGTGTGCTTGGCGCTTGTTTAGTAGTCATCGTTAAAATCTAATACCTGATGGTAATGCTATGCAACTCTCCGACTTTAATTACGAACTCCCACCCGAACTAATCGCCCAACATCCTTTGGCGAATAGAACCGATAGCCGCCTCTTAGAGGTGAAGGTTGATGGGCCAAATCATGTCCAATTGGTAGATCGACAGTTTAAGGACATTCTGAGTCTTCTTCAGCCTGGGGACTTATTAGTCTTTAACGACACTAAGGTCATTCCTGCGCGCTTACACGGCAAAAAGGAGACTGGCGGGAATGTGGAGCTACTCATTGAACGCATTAGTGGTGAAAAGCAGGCTTGGGTACAAATTAGAGCCTCCAAGGTACCCAAGACTGGAACGATTGTTCATATCCATAATCCAGCAGGCGAAACTTTCCCCGTAGAGATGATTGGCTATGACGGACGTTTTTATGAGGTGCGTTTTCCGGAGAATGTGTTTTCTTTGCTTGAGCGTTTTGGTGAGCTCCCTCTACCTCCTTACATTGAGCATCAACCCGATGGTGAAGACGCGCAGCGTTATCAAACGGTAGTCGCCAAAAATCCAGGGGCGGTAGCTGCCCCAACAGCAGGCTTACATTTTGATGAAGCAATTTTGCAAAAGCTAAAGGATGCTGGTGTAAATCACGCAACCGTCACACTTCATGTCGGTGCAGGAACATTTACTCCTGTACGTGAAGAAGATCTTTCAAAACATAAGATGCACTACGAATGGTTCTCCATTCCCAATGAGACATTAGAAGCCATTGAGGTCACCAAGAAAAATGGTGGCAGAGTTGTTGCGGTAGGCACCACTAGTCTGCGCGCACTAGAGAGCCAGGCTGCTAGCGGGCAAAGGAGCGGTGAAACGAATCTCTTTATTACCCCAGGCTATCAATTTAAAACAGTAGATTGTTTGTTAACCAACTTTCATCTGCCAAAATCTACCTTATTAATGTTGGTCAGTGCTTTTGCGGGAATGGAAAACATTCGCGCTGCTTATCAACATGCCATTCATCAGAAGTATCGTTTCTTCAGCTATGGAGATGCGATGTTTCTTTGTCGACTCGAGAATCCAAAGTTATGACCAAACCCGTTCACTTCAATATCCTGGCGCGCGACTCGCAAAGCCCAGCCCGCCTTGGTCAGCTTGACCTTCCACATGGCAGCGTGCAAACACCCATCTTTATGCCCGTGGGAACGTATGGCACCGTCAAGGCAATGACGCCGCGTGATTTGAATGAAGCCAAGGCACAAATTATTTTGGGTAACACTTTTCATCTCTGGTTAAGACCAGGATTAGATGTGATCAAAAAACATGGTGGCTTGCATCGCTTTATGGGTTGGGACAAACCGATCCTCACTGACTCAGGTGGCTTTCAGGTATTTAGTTTGGGCGCGCTGCGCAAGATCTCTGAAGAGGGCGTGACTTTTGCATCTCCAATTAATGGCGACAAATTATTTATGTCTCCAGAAGTGTCGATGGAAATTCAGGCGGTGCTCAATAGCGATATCGCAATGCAATTTGATGAATGCACTCCTTACGAAATCAAAGGTCAACCTACCTCTGAAAAAACAGCTCGTGCATCACTAGAGATGTCTTTGCGCTGGGGCGATCGCTCTCTCAAGCGTTTTCGCGAACTGAATACAGGCAACGGACTCTTTGGCATTGTTCAAGGCGGCATGTTTGAGAATCTTCGTGAATTTTCATTGAATGCCGTAAGTCAGCAAGGTTTTGATGGGATTGCTATTGGCGGCTTATCAGTGGGAGAGCCTAAACCCGAGTTTGAGCGAATTCTGAATTTCACTGCGCCAAAATTGCCAGAACATATGCCTCATTATTTAATGGGTGTTGGCACTCCAGAAGATCTGATATTGGGCGTTAGCCTGGGTATTGATATGTTCGATTGCGTAATGCCAACCCGCAATGCCCGCAATGGCTGGCTTTTTACCCGCTTTGGGGACCTCAAACTACGAAATTCTGGATACAAGGACGATGATCGCCCTGTGGATCCTACCTGCGCCTGCTATACCTGCCAAAACTTCACCAGATCCTACTTAAATCACCTCCAAAAGGCCAATGAAATCCTGGGATCCCAGCTGAATACCATCCACAACCTGTCCTACTACCTCCAGTTGATGACAGAGGTCCGCGAGGCTCTCAGCAAAGACCGCTTTAGCGCATATCGTGAGGAATTTCACAGCAATCGTCAGCGTGGCGTCGAGCCTGGACAGGACTAATAGCCCTACAGGGGGCAAAACCCCCTGCAAATCACCTCCAAAGCCCCACACAGTTTAGAATTGCGGGTTACGGCCAACGGTTTAAGGGTCGAAAAATATCGCAGTTTTTAATTGGTAATTAACGGAGGTTTTGTATGTGGATTAGTAACGCTTTTGCCCAAGCTCCTGCAGCGGGCGCAGATTCCAATGGCTTGATGAGCTTTCTCCCCTTGATTTTGATGTTTGCAGTTTTGTACTTCATCATGATTCGCCCACAAATGAAGCGTCAAAAAGAAACTAAAGCAATGCTCGAGTCATTAGGCGTTGGTGATGAGGTTGTTACTGTTGGCGGCATCATGGGCAAAGTAACAGCATTGAAAGACCAAGTGGTTACCGTTGAAATTTCTGCTGGCACTGAAGTGCACATGCAAAAAGGCGCTATCACTACAGTATTGCCAAAGGGCACACTGAAGTCTGCTTAATTTTATTGTTTAAAAGTATCTCAATATGAATCGCTACCCTCTCTGGAAATATCTAGTCATTGCCGTTGCCTTGCTGATCGGCGGACTATATTCATTACCCAATTTCTATGGTGAGGCTCCAGCGGTTCAGGTCTCGTCTGCCAAGCCAACCATCAAGGTTGATTTGGCAACACAGGCTCGTGTCGAAAAAATTCTGACAGAAGCCAACATTAGTAACACCGGCCTCTTCTTTGAAGTCGCTGGCAATGTAGGCTCTATCAAAGTTCGCTTCAATAACACTGACATTCAATTGCGCGCGCGCGATCTATTGCAGCAGAAAATGAATGTTGATCAAAATGATCCCAACTACACCGTTGCCTTAAACCTTCTGTCCAATACACCGGGCTGGTTAAGTGCAATCAATGCATTACCAATGCCACTGGGCTTGGATTTGCGTGGCGGCGTCTACTTCCTCTTACAAGTCGATATGAAGGGCGCAGTCCAGAAAAAAGTGACTTCCTTGGCAGGCGATATTCGCAGTCAATTACGTGACAAGAGCATTCGTCATCAAGGTATTGAGCGTGGCGCTGATTTCATCTCGATTAATTTCGCCAATGTCGAAGACGCTGATAAAGCACGCGCATTACTTACAACAGGCCAACCTGAGCTGATTTGGCTAATCAAATCCAATGGCTCTTTACCAAAATTAGTGGGCGAATTTAAGCCGACTGCCTTGAAGGAAATTCAAGACAACGCCGTTAAGCAAAACATCATCACCCTGAATAAGCGTGTGAACGAATTGGCGGTTAAAGAGCCGGTGATCCAACAACAAGGTGCTGAGCGCATTGTGGTGCAACTACCTGGAGTACAAGATACCGCTCGTGCCAAAGACATTATTGGCCGCACGGCAACTCTAGAGTCTCGCCTAGCCGATCCCTTGGTGTCTACCATTGGCTTAGGCGAAACTCCTCCTCCGGGTATGGATACTTTCCGCTTTGGAGAAAATCGTTTGGGTGTATTTAAAAAATCAGTGATCTTCAGTGGCGACCGTATTACCGATGCTAGCGCTGGTTTTGACCAAAACCAGCGCCCAGCAGTAAACATCTCCCTAGATGCTGCTGGTGGGCGCGTCATGCAAGAAGTGACTCGCGAAAATATCGGCAAGCCTATGGGCATGATCTTGTTTGAAAAGGGTAAAGGTGAAGTACTCACCATCGCCACTATTCAAAGTGAGTTTGGCTCTAAGTTCCAAATCACTGGTCAGCCAACTACCGAGAGCGCTAATGACTTAGCCCTGCTCTTGCGTGCTGGATCTTTGGCAGCGCCAATGGAAATCATTGAAGAACGCACTATTGGACCAAGTCTTGGCGCAGAAAATATTGAGAAGGGCTTTAAGTCACTCTTAATCGGCTTTACAGCGATCGCGATTTTCATGATGGCCTACTACTTACTATTTGGCACTTTCTCTGTTGTCGCTTTGGCAGTGAACTTACTCTTGCTGATCTCAGTGCTATCAATGCTGCAAGCCACCCTCACCTTGCCAGGTATCGCAGCGATGGCCTTGGCTCTGGGTATGGCTATTGACTCCAACGTGTTGATTAACGAGCGTATTCGTGAAGAGTTGCGTAACGGAGCTTCGCCACAAACAGCCATTTCTGTCGGCTTCGACAAAGCCTGGGCAACGATTCTGGACTCTAACGTAACGACTTTGATTGCTGGTCTAGCCTTATTGGCATTTGGATCGGGCCCCATCAAAGGCTTCGCAGTGGTTCACTGTTTAGGTATTCTGACTTCAATGTTCTCGGCTGTCTTCTTCTCACGTGGCCTTGTTAACCTCTGGTACGGCAGACATAAGAAGATTCAAAAACTCGCTATCGGCCAAGTTTGGCGCCCACAGGAGAAATAAGCCATGGAATTTTTCCGGATCAAAAAAGATATCCCCTTTATGCGCCATGCATTGGTGCTCAATGCGATTTCTTTAATTACTTTTTTAGCTGCAGTCTTTTTCCTCTGGCATAACGGCCTGCATCTCTCCATCGAATTTACTGGTGGCACGGTGATGGAAGTCAGCTATCCACAAACTGCGCCATTGGACTCTATTCGCGCCAAGGTTGAGAAGCTCGGCTATGCAGATACTCAGATTCAGAACTTTGGTAGCTCACGCGATGTCATGATTCGCCTGCCATTGCAAAAAGATGCTGAAGGCAAGTTGATTTCTTCTGCTGATCAGAGCACGGCAGTAATGCAAGCGCTTGAACCAGCAACGACTGGCGTGAAATTGCAGCGCGTTGAATTTGTTGGCCCACAGGTGGGTCAAGAGTTAGCTATTGACGGCCTAAAAGCACTCATCTTTGTAATCATTGGCATCGTGGTGTATCTATCTTTCCGCTTTGAGTGGAAGTTTGCGCTTGCCGGCATCATTGCGAACTTACATGACGTTGTCATCATCCTGGGCTTCTTTGCCTTCTTTCAGTGGGAGTTCTCCCTCTCAGTATTGGCAGCCGTTCTTGCGGTTCTGGGCTATTCAGTAAACGAATCCGTCGTGATCTTTGACCGTATTCGTGAGAACTTCCGCAAATATCGCAAGATGAATACCCGTGAAATCATTGATAACGCAATTACGAGCACTATCAGCCGGACCGTAATCACTCACGGCAGTACTGAGATGATGGTTCTGGCAATGCTGGTCTTCGGTGGTCCAACACTCTTCTACTTTGCATTAGCACTGACCATTGGTATTTTGTTTGGTATCTACTCTTCAGTCTTCGTTGCTGCAGCATTGGCCATGTGGCTTGGTGTTAAACGTGAAGATTTAGTGAAGGGCGATAAAAAGCCAGATGACAATGCCCGCAACGATGATCCCAACTTCGGGGCACGGGTTTAACTCAGTAATCTCTAATTTAGCGTAAGTTTTGTTGATCAAGAGCGGCTAAGATTCTGTTAGTTGCACCTTGGTGTTCAGTTGAATAAGCCTTAGCAGCGGCGCTCATCTTCACCAACTCAGCAGCATTCAGGAGCAACTCTTTCAAGGCCTCCATTAAGGCTATTGGCTCCGTTAAAAGCAACTCACCCTGAATGCGTTTAGCCGCGCCACTATTAATCGCATCTAAGGCAGCCTGTTGAAAGTTATAGGTGTACTCACCTAAAAGAACAGGGCAACCCGCTGCACAAGCCTCAATCAGGTTTTGACCCCCAAAAGGCAGCAAACTTCCGCCCATCAATACCAGGTCAGAGGCGCCGTAATACATCGGCATCTCACCCATGGAATCACCCAGAACAACATCCAATCCAGCGCACTCACTCGGAATGCCAGCCCACTCGCTACGACGGCGAAACTTGAAGCCAGTATTGTTAATTTGATCTGCTACTTCTAAGAAGCGCTCCGGATGACGCGGCACCAAACAAAGTAAAGGAGGGATTGCGAAAGCATTGCTTAAGAGTAAATCTTTCCAGGCCTTCAGAATGATGGCCTCTTCTCCATCGCGTGTACTGGCAGCACTTACCAGCAAGCGATTTCCAGCATGCAGTTCCTTCTGCCACTCCTTGCCTTTAGCAAGTAATTGCGGGTTGAGTGGAACATCAAATTTCAGATTGCCGGTAATAACAACATTTTTAACGCCTAGGCTACGATAACGCCCTGCATCAAACTCAGTCTGCGCTAGGATTCCCGTAAAGGCTTGAAATAATGCACGCCCCGCTTTACCAAATCGATTAACGCGTAGGGCGCTCCTCTCGGAGAGGCGGGCATTCACTAGAAATAGGGGTAAGCCAATTTCTTTACAACGGAAGACCACAGTCGGCCATGCCTCAGTTTCCATGAAGAGGCCAAACTTTGGCTTAAAAGTCTTCAAGAAATGCTCTACAGACCAGCAGAGGTCATAAGGTAAATAGACTTGTCGAATTTGCCCAGCAGCAATCTCTCTGGCAAATAACTGCTTGCCAGTGCGGCGGCCATTCAGAGTCATGTGGGTGAGTAAAACGGATTCGCCCTCAGCAAGATAAGCTTCAATCAATGGTTGAGCAGCGCGCGTCTCACCTACCGATACCGCATGAATCCAAATAGAGCCTTGAGAAATAGGCTTGCTGTAGCCAAAGCCTAGTCGCTCCGGAATGTGATGAAGGTAGGAGAAGGCGTGACGTGCACGCCAAGCTAGACGAACGAAAGCCAAGGGCAATAACAGATGCCATAAGAATTGATAAGCAGCAAACCAGATCCGGGGACGTACCCCGAATTCTGAATTGGTAGTCAAGCTCACTTTTTGAGACGTTCGGTCAACTCGACCGCCTTACCTAAGTAAGAAGATGGTGTCATCTCCAACAAACGCGCTTTTGCATCCTCAGGAATCTTCAAGCCACGAATAAATGTTTGTAAATCTGCCTGATTAATGCCTTTGCCACGAGTCAATTCTTTTAACTGCTCATAGGGATTCTCAATGCCGTAACGACGCATCACAGTTTGTACTGGCTCAGCCAATACTTCCCAACATGCGTCTAAATCAGCAGCGATTGCAGCATGATTTACCTCTAACTTACCAAGGCCGCGCAACGCGCTGTCATAAGCCAATACGCTATGGCCAAATGCGGGACCCAGATTGCGCAAGACAGTGGAGTCAGTCAAGTCGCGCTGCCAACGAGAGATTGGTAATTTTTCCGCAAGGTGACGCAGCAATGCATTGGCAACACCCAAGTTACCTTCGGAGTTTTCAAAATCAATCGGATTCACTTTATGGGGCATCGTAGATGAACCAATCTCACCTGCTTTAGTGCGCTGCTTAAAGTAACCAACAGAGATGTAAGCCCAGAAGTCGCGATCCATATCCAAAAGAATCGTATTGGCCCGGGCGATCGCATCAAAGAGCTGGGCCATACCGTCGTGTGGCTCAATTTGAATGGTATAGGCGTTGAATGTTAAACCTAGACGTTTCTCAACCACGCTCTTGGAAAAATTTTCCCAATCAAAATCAGGATATGCTGACATATGAGCGTTGTAGTTACCTACCGCGCCATTCATCTTACCTAGTAAAGGGGCTGCAGCGATAGATTCGATCGCACGCTCTAAACGCTTGGCAATATTGGCAATTTCTTTACCCAAGGTGCTTGGGGAGGCTGGCTGGCCATGAGTGCGAGAGAGCAAGGGCACTTTAGCGTTCTCAATCGCGAGATCAGTCAGTACTGAAAGTACTTTTCTGAGTTGAGGCAAGAGCACCTCATCGCGGGCACCGCGCAACATTAAACCGTGAGAGGTATTGTTGATGTCTTCCGATGTACAGGCAAAGTGAATGAACTCACTTGCTTTCAACAAATCTGGTCGCCCAGCAACTTTTTCTTTCAAGAAGTACTCAACCGCTTTTACGTCGTGGTTGGTTACTGCTTCGATATCTTTAATACGCTGAGCATCTGCATCTGAAAAGTTTTCTGGGAGCGAGAGCAAAAAGGCTTCGTCAGCCGCATTAATTTTTGGGACATCAGGCAAGCCGGCAGCAGCCAAAGCCAAGAGCCAATGAATTTCCACAAAAACACGTTGGCGCATAAAAGCGGCTTCGGAAAGCCAGGGACGCAAGGCATCCAGTTTTCCGGCATAACGGCCATCTAAGGGGGAAAGGGCATTTAGGGTTGAAAGCGGCTGACTCACGAATATTGCCTTTGCATTGAATATGTCAATAAAAGCTGATTTTAATGCGTTCTGGCATACAGCAAACCCCTAATAGGATCGCTATACTTGAGCCCATGAAACTTATCGGATCCCTTACCAGCCCCTATGTACGTAAAGTACGCATTGTTTTTAACGAGAAAAAGGTCGATGTTGACCTCGAATTAGAGAATGTCTGGGCTGCAGACACCAAAATAGCCCTAAACAACCCCCTTGGCAAGGTTCCTTGCCTAATGGCTGACGATGGCGAGGCTATTTATGACTCCCGCGTCATCGCTGAATACGCTGATGGCCTAAGCCCAGTCAGCAAGCTCATTCCAACAGATAATCGTGAACGCGCTGCCGTGAAAACGTGGGAAGCGCTAGCAGACGGAGTGATGGATGCTGGCATTTTGGCCCGTTTAGAGCGCACCTTGCGCCCAGCAGAACAACAAAGCCAGACCTGGTATGACCGCCAAATGGGCAAGATTAATGGTGCTCTTCGTCAAATGTCCGAACAACTGGGTGGAAATGCCTGGTGTCACGGCAATCAAATCACCTTGGCAGATATCGCAGTAGGTTGCGCAATCGGATATTTATTATTTCGCTTTCCAGAAGTGAAATGGCAAACCCAATATCCAAATTTAGATCGTCTGTATCAAAAATTATTACAGCGACCTTCTTTTATTGAAACCGAACCACCCACCGCTTAATCAACCTGCTGCTGAATTAAAAATGCCAATCAGTTTTGATTGGCATTTTTGTATCGACTACTTGCTGATGAAAATTATGCAGAAATAATTCCACCGCCCAAACAAACGTCTCCGTCATAAAGAACAGCGGATTGTCCAGGAGTAACGGCCCACTGCGCTTCTGGAAAACTCAAGTCAAAGCTCAGCACTTCATCACCAGCACTCAAAATGCAAGCAGAGTCTGCTTGTCGATAACGTGTCTTAGCAGAATAATTTCCAGGTGTTGGTGCAACACCAGAAACCCAACTGGCATCCATCGCAGCAAGCTGATTAGCCAATAGCCATGGGTGTTCGTGGCCTTGGGCTACATACAAGGTGTTATTAGGAACGTCCTTGCGCGCTACATACCAGGCGTCACCATTACCATCTTGACTACCACCCAAACCAATACCTTTGCGCTGACCCAAGGTGAAGAAGGCTAAGCCCATATGCCCACCAACCGTCTTACCTTCAGGTGTTTTAATCGGGCCAGGTACGCGCGGCAAATAGCGATTTAAAAATTCCCTAAAAGGACGTTCGCCAATAAAGCAAATGCCGGTGGAGTCTTTCTTTTTAGCATTGTGCAAACCAATTTGCTCTGCAATTTTTCTGACTTCCGTTTTGGGGATTTCTCCAAGCGGGAACATCACGTTTGCTAATTGTTGCTGCGTTAAACGATGCAAGAAATAACTTTGGTCTTTACTGGCATCGACAGCTTTCAATAACTGCACTTTTCCGCCATCGTGGCGTACGCGCGCATAGTGACCTGTAGCAATAGCGTCAGCACCCAAACTCATGGCATGATCCAAGAAAGCTTTGAACTTAATTTCGGCATTACATAAGACATCGGGGTTGGGCGTTCGCCCCGCAGCGTACTCGCGCAAGAAATCAGCAAATACACGCTCACGGTATTCGGCGGCAAAATTGACTGCCTCAACGTCTATTCCGATCATATCGGCGACTGAAACCACATCGAGCCAGTCTTGACGAGCAGAACAGTACTCGTCGTTATCGTCATCTTCCCAATTTTTCATAAAAAGGCCAATAACTTCAAAGCCCTGCTCCTTGAGCATCCAGGCTGCAACTGACGAATCTACCCCTCCAGACATGCCAATAACGACTTTCTTGGGCTGGGAGGACGGGATTGAGGAAGAATTGAGCGGGATCATCAAAAAATGCGAAAATTCAATATAAGCTTACAGACCATATTGTAGAAGTCTTAGTCTGATTTCACAGAATTTCAGGCAAAAACCAAGCAAGAGGACTTAGGGATGAGTAAATAGGCGCAATTAGCCCTATTTAACTAAAATAGATTTTTTATAAATTTTGCTTTTGGAGACATGCCATGCGCATAGGAGTGCCACTGGAAACAAGGCCCGGGGAAACTCGAGTAGCCGCCACACCAGAAACCGTTAAAAAATTAATTGGTCAAGGTCATACCGTCGTTATTCAAAAAGACGCCGGAGTAAAAGCCAGTCAACCTGACTCTGCATTCGAAGCCGTAGGCGCAAGCATTGGTACCGCTGCAGATGCATTCGGTGCTGAGATTGTGCTCAAAGTACGCGCGCCCGAAGCGGCTGAACTCAAGCAAATTAAATCCGGTGCTGTGCTCTTAGGCATGCTCGATCCGTTTGACAACGACATGATTGCAGCCATGGCTGCGCAAGGCCTTACTGCATTCTCTTTAGAGGCTGCGCCACGCACAACACGCGCACAAAGCATGGACGTTTTATCTTCACAAGCAAATATTGCTGGTTACAAAGCAGTATTAGTTGCCGCAAATGAATATCAACGCTTCATGCCAATGCTGATGACTGCCGCAGGAACTGTTAAAGCAGCTCGCATACTAATCTTAGGTGCTGGTGTTGCAGGCTTGCAAGCAATCGCTACAGCAAAACGTCTTGGCGCAGTGATTGAAGCATCTGATGTTCGTCCAGCCGCTAAAGAACAAATTGAATCATTGGGCGCCAAGTTTGTTGACGTTCCTTATGAAACTGACGAAGAGCGTGAGATTGCACAAGGCGTTGGTGGCTATGCCCGCCCAATGCCTGAGGCTTGGATGAAGCGTCAAGCGGCCTTGGTTGCAGAGCGCGCGCAACAAGCTGACATTGTGATCACAACTGCATTGATTCCAGGACGCAAGCCACCAGTACTATTGCATAGCGATACTGTTGCCAATATGAAGCCGGGATCGATCGTGATCGACTTGGCCGCCGGCAAAGGTGATAACGGCTCAGGTAACTGCCCGTTAACGCAAGCAGACAAAGTAATTGATGTAAATGGCGTGAAAATTGTTGGCTACACAAACTTAGCTAGCATGGTTGCAGCAGATGCCTCTGCACTCTACTCACGCAACTTGCTCGATTTCATGAAACTCATCGTGGATAAAGAAGCCAATTTAGTTATCCCAAGCGATGATGACATCGTTACTGCTTGCTTAATGTGTCGTGATGGTCAAGCCATCCGCAAAAACTAATAGTAAAAATACTAAGGAAATACTATGGATCTCGCTGCCTTTCAAAGCATCCTCACCGTTCAAAACATTACCGTGTTTGTATTAGCCATTTTTGTTGGCTATCACGTAGTTTGGAACGTTACACCAGCATTACACACACCTTTAATGGCGGTGACCAATGCCATCTCCGGCATCATCATCGTTGGTGCATTGCTCCAAACTGAAGTTATCGGTGGCGATGAAATTACTCTCACCAGCATTATTGGTGCAGTAGCGGTATTCCTCGCGTCTATCAATATTTTTGGTGGCTTTATGGTCACCCGTCGCATGCTTGAAATGTTCAAGAAAAAAGCCCCTAAAGCTGATGCGGCTGGAACCAAATAAACCTAGAACAAGACCTATATAGAGACCAAAACTATGTCAAACATAACCGCCATTTCTTATCTCATTTCATCGGTGTTGTTCATCCTCGCTTTGCGTGGGTTGTCTTCACCTACCACTTCACGTCAAGGTAATACCTTCGGCATGATTGGTATGTTGTTAGCAGTCATCACCACTTTCTTCATTCCTGATTTCAAACCAGTCGTCTCTTTGATTGGTGTTGCGGTTGTGGCTGGCGCCATCATTGGCACGCTTGCCGCTAAGCGCGTACAAATGACCAAGATGCCTGAGTTAGTTGCCTTGATGCACTCCTTCGTAGGTTTGTCAGCTGTATTAATTGCGATCGCTGCTGTATTTAATCCAGCGCATGACCATACTGGCGCACAGAAAATTGAGCTCTTTATCGGCGCATTTATTGGTGCAATCACCTTTACCGCTTCTGTCATTGCATTTGGTAAGTTATCTGGCAAGGTCAGCGGTAAGCCAGTTACTTTCGCTGGTCAACATTTGCTGAACTTGATTTTGGCTATCTCAATGGTTGGCGCTGGAATTGCTTATTACATGGGTGATAGCCACGCAGCTTTCTTGGCAATGTGTGCCATTGCTTTGGTATTGGGCGTAACCTTGATCATCCCTATCGGCGGCGCCGATATGCCAGTAGTTGTATCTATGCTCAATAGCTATTCTGGTTGGGCGGCTGCTGGTATTGGCTTCACCCTAAACAACCCAGTGCTGATTATTGCGGGTGCTTGCGTGGGCTCTTCTGGCGCAATTCTGTCTTACATCATGTGTAAGGCGATGAACCGCTCCATTCTGGCCGTATTGCTCGGTGGCTTTGGTGCTGAAGCCGCTGCTGGCGGTGGTGATGATGGTGGCCCCAAGAATTACAAAACAGGCTCACCAGAAGATGCTGCTTTCCTCATGGAAAATGCTGACACTGTGATCATTGTTCCGGGTTATGGCTTAGCAGTGGCTCGCGCTCAACATGCATTGAAAGAATTGACTGAAAAGTTGACTCATCATGGCGTGACTGTGAAATATGCGATTCACCCAGTGGCAGGTCGTATGCCTGGTCACATGAACGTACTATTAGCCGAGGCCGAAGTTCCATATGACCAAGTATTTGAGATGGAAGATATCAATAGCGACTTTGGTCAGGCTGATGTAGTGCTGGTGCTTGGTGCCAACGACGTAGTGAACCCTGCTGCACGTACTCCAGGTAGCCCAATCTTTGGCATGCCAATCTTAGAAGCATTTAAAGCTAAAACCATCATCGTGAACAAACGTTCGATGGCAGCTGGTTATGCAGGCCTAGACAATGAACTCTTCTATATGGATAAAACCATGATGGTCTTCGGTGATGCGAAGAAGGTGGTTGAAGAGATGGTTAAGGCTGTTGAATAAGCCAACCCTCCAGGTCATCAAATAATTAACCGCCTTCGGGCGGTTTTTTATTACACTAAACAAACTCCTCAAAAAAGCGATACCACCTTACAAGAGCTTGCTATGCCAAATTTCGTTGAGAATCACCTCGATCTCGTTCAATATGCGCCGCAAATATTTTTTTCTTCTATCCTGGCATTTTTATTAGTAGGCTGGATCTTCGGGAGATATCGAACTCGTACCTCGGAACACGTCGTTGTCAGAGATTCATTGGCAACGGCAATTTTTGGCTTATCCGCACTGGTACTTGGCTTCACTTTTTCAAATGCAACCGAACATTACGACAAGCGGATTAGCTTAATGCGTGACCAGGCTTACGCCCTCAAGCAAGTCTATCAATCGAGCAATTACCTGAATCCTACAGATCGCATCACGGTACAAAATACCTTAAAGCAAATTCTTAGTCAGAGAATGTCTAAATATGAAAACCTTAAAAAAATAGATGACCTGGACGCCCATAACGATGTCTTGGCTAAGTCTTTAAATACTCTTAATGAAGAAATCAATCAATCCATTGGAAGGGCGCCAGTCAGCACTAGGGATTTGGCAGATAACATCTTGCGGCCCCAACTTGCATCTCTGTTAGACGTATTCCAAGAGGGAATACTCGATGGAAAAAAACATCCCCCAGCAATTATCGACCGCTTTCTCTTTGCTCTGCTCTCAATAGGGGCCTTATTAAGCGGTTACTCTATGGCAATCAAAAAAGAAGAGGACTGGTTTCTGACAGTGCTTTACTTGGGTTTGATGTGGTTTGCGCTTCACGTGATATTTGCCTTGGAATTCCCACATCAACTTCAAGATCCGCATCTCATGAATGCAGATTTTTTAAAACTTCAAAAAGTCTGGCAGTAATTACTAAAAAATTATCTTTTCTGGTAGCTATTGGATAAATTGTCCTGCAGAACATAGGCAATACCATTGGCTACCAAAGAAAGGTCTTGATCGAGAACGCGGCTTCGGTAAGTCCAACCAGCCGGTAATTTCAACTGCTCATTTAATACCGGGAGATCTTTCATGCTAAGCGTGGGATTCACGATTTGTGAATAAGACTGCATCACATAAACATCACCCCCAGGAGAAGTAAGTTCATATACGGCACTTCCCACTCTATAAATAAAATTGGTAGTACGGGTAACTTCATTGGGGGCGTAATTTTTACTACCCATCAATTGTTTCAGCAAACCAATTTGCACAGTTGCTCGTAAATTCATCTCCATGCCGCCGAAGGACTCTTTTACACCATTGACAGTATTGCCCGCTGCCTGTATTTCATCCATCGTCCAATAACGCGGGCCATTCAATAAAACAAACGAGGCATCAAACGACTTCTCAATCGATTCCTTGGTCAAAGTCCTCCACTGTGCTTCAGGACAAAGATTAAGACCTTGAGTATTAAATACCCTTATTTCCAAATTGATCCACGCTCGCTTACCCAGCAAAACTTCGCAATAACGCTGGTTACGCAAATTTGAGACACTTTTCTGAAATACTGGCTGAGGGTCAGCGGATTGAGCGATTGAAGACCCACCAAGAAAGGTGAAGCCCAGAAAGAGTAGGCTCACAGAAATGAAGTGGGCTGCTTGATTGCGACTAGTCATTTTGACCCCCGCTCCAGTGGTAATGTTGGGTACAGCTTACACTTATAAATAAAAAACACCCAATCTTTTGAACCAGGTGCTCTTATTTCTACAACCGCCAGTAGCAAATTAATCCTTAGTTCTTCAGTTATGAAGAGGGCGTTGTTAGATAAGATTTACAAACTAGCCGCTTTAGAAAAGTATCTACTGGCGGTTTTTTATTGCGCTAAGATACGTCATAGAGGCGTCGACAGAATGCTTCATCACTTAATAAGTCGAGACTATATGCAATTCAAATCAGCATTTATTACCTTTCTCATCGCAATCTGCCCAATTTTTTGGGTAGGCTCAGCCAGCTCACAAAGCAGCTATCCTAACCGAACCATACAAACCGTCATGCCGCTTCAAGCGGGAAGTGGCGTTGATATCTTGATGCGCCCAATTGCGCAAAAAATGGGGGAAAGCCTGGGTCAAGCTATCACAATAGAAAATATTCCCGGGGGTGCGGGATTGATTGGCGCAGCTAAGGTTGCACAAAGTCCTGCTGATGGCTATATCTTAGGCGCATTTAATGACAGCATCCTAACGATGCTACCCAATCTATACAAAAAGGTTGATTACGATCCAGTTCAAAGTTTTTCTCCAATATCTGAAGTAGCTGCGATTACTTTTGTGCTGGTTGCCAACCCAACATTTCCTGGGAATACCGCAGCGGACCTAGTGCGCATTGCTAAAGAAAAACCTGGTAGGATTGATTACGCATCTGGGGGCAATGGATCGCCACAGCATATTGGCATGGAAATCTTCCGCCAATATACTGGCGCCCCAATCGTTCACATTCCTTATCGTGGAGCTGCTGCTGCAGTCACTGACGTCATGGCTGGTCAAGTGCCAGTGATGATCAGCGCTTTATCGGTTGTACTTCCCCATATTCGTGCTGGAAAGCTAAAGGTATTGGGGGTAGCAAGTAAAACACGATCTCCGTTGCTTCCCAATACCCCAACAATTGGTGAGAGTGTGAAAGGTTATGAATTCTCAACCTGGGGCGCTCTACTAGCACCTAAGGGTACTTCACCAGCGGTTATTGAAAAGCTAAATGAGTCTTTAGCATCTGCGCTAAAGGATCCAAAGCTGCGTGAACAACTTATTCAGCAAGGCTTTGAATTTGTCCCTCTTGGCCCAGATCATTTAAAAGAAATGATTGCACAGGGATTGGTAAGGATGAAAAAAGTGATTAAGGATGGCGGTATACAGCCCGACTAATTCGAGAAGAGCAACAAATAAAAAACGCCTGGTCTTTTGAACCAGGCGTTCTTATTTCTACAGCTAGATAGCTGAGGAAATTAACGGCTATTACATCATGCCGCCCATTCCACCCATTCCACCCATGCCACCCATATCAGGCATACCACCAGCAGACTCATCTTTTGGTGCTTCAGAGATTGCGCAATCAGTTGTCAACAACAAGCCAGCAACAGAAGCAGCATTTACCAATGCAGTTTTTGTTACCTTAGTTGGGTCGATAACACCTTGTGCAACGAGGTCGCCGTATTCACCAGTAGCTGCGTTGTAGCCGTTATTGCCTGTACTTGCTTGTACTGCATTAACAACCACACCAGCGTCTTCACCAGCGTTACTAACGATCGTACGCAATGGCTCTTGCATAGCGCGCAATACGATGCTGATACCAGCGTCTTGATCGGCGTTATCGCCTTTCAAGCCCTTGATACCTTGCATTGCACGAATCAAGGCTACGCCACCGCCAGGAACAATGCCTTCTTCAACAGCTGCACGAGTTGCGTGCAATGCGTCGTCAACACGAGCCTTTTTCTCTTTCATTTCTACTTCAGTAGCAGCACCAACACGAATCACTGCAACACCGCCAGCCAACTTGGCTACACGCTCTTGCAATTTTTCTTTGTCGTAGTCACTAGTAGCTTCTTCGATCTGAACACGAATGTTCTTCACGCGAGCTTCGATTGCTTTAGCATCGCCAGCACCGTCAATAATGATGGTGTTTTCTTTGCCTACTTCGATACGCTTCGCTTGACCTAGGTGCTCAAGGGTAGTTTTCTCGAGTGTGAGGCCGATTTCTTCAGCAATTACTGTGCCGCCAGTCAAAATTGCAATGTCTTCCAACATGGCTTTACGACGGTCACCGAAACCAGGAGCCTTAACAGCACAAGTCTTGATGATGCCGCGGATGTTGTTCACAACTAAAGTTGCCAAGGCTTCGCCTTCAACATCTTCTGCAATGATCAACAATGGACGACCAGACTTTGCTACTTGCTCAAGCACTGGGAGCAAATCACGGATGTTGGCAATCTTCTTGTCAAACAAGAGAACGTATGGGCTTTCCAATACGGCAACTTGCTTTTCTGGTTGATTGATGAAGTATGGAGAAAGGTAACCGCGGTCAAACTGCATACCCTCAACCACTTCAAGCTCGTCTTCTAATGACTTACCATCTTCAACAGTGATAACGCCTTCTTTACCTACTTTTTCCATTGCCTCTGCAATGCGCTGACCAATACTGTGGTCGCTGTTTGCAGAAATAGAGCCTACTTGAGCGATTTCTTTAGTGGTAGTGCAAGGCTTGCTGATTTTTGCGAGTTCTTGAATAGCGGCTGCAACAGCCTTGTCAATACCACGCTTTAGGTCCATTGGATTATGGCCTGAAACAACATACTTCATACCTTCGCGAACGATAGACTGCGCCAATACAGTAGCGGTAGTTGTACCGTCACCAGCGATGTCAGCAGTTTTAGAAGCAACTTCCTTAACCATCTGCGCGCCCATGTTCTGGAGCTTGTCTTTGAGTTCGATTTCTTTTGCTACGGATACGCCGTCTTTAGTAATCGTTGGTCCACCGAATGAACGCTCGATTACTACGTTGCGACCTTTTGGTCCCAAAGTTGTTTTCACTGCATTAGCAAGAATATTGACGCCTTCGACCATTTTGGTGCGGGCGTTATCTCCAAATACAACGTCTTTTGCTGCCATGATTAAATTCCTCTCTTAAATACCGAAATTACTTCTGTACAACAGCCATGATGTCGTCTTCACGCATCACGATGAGTTCTTCGCTGTCAACTTTTACTGTTTGACCTGCATATTTGCCAAACAACACGCGATCGCCTACTTTGACGTCAGGTGCGTTTAATTTGCCGCTGTCATCGCGTTTACCTGGGCCAACTGCCAATACTTCACCTTGATCAGGTTTTTCTGCAGCAGCGTCAGGAATGATGATTCCGGAAGCAGTTTTTGATTCTTGATCTAAACGCTTGATGATTACGCGATCATGTAAGGGACGCAAATTCATCTCTTCTCCTATGTTAGTAAGTGTTAACTATTTAAATAAACTATATAAATCAATGCTTTATAATCTCTTCACACGGAAGCCAAGGGTTATTTACGAATAAATTACCTTTTTAGCACTCGCATGTAGGGAGTGCTGATTATATAGGTCTGATTCCCGGGATTTCAAGGGCGGATCACCATAAATTCTTTAAGGATTTAACCCTTTTTTTATAATAGGGACAGGCTGGTAGGACAATTCCTACAGATAAATCAGCCCAAAGCCCTTACCGCTCCAATCCGTCCTGCCTAGACTGGATAGTCACCGATTGGAGAATGCTGATGAGCCCGAAATCCCGGCTGTACACGCTTGTAAAGGCATGGAAGAACAAACCCTTCCAAGAAGTACGAGACGCCTGTGGCGACCCCTGGCTTGGCCTGAGTAGCCAAGCTATTGAAGAACACCAATCCTGGTCTAAACGACAAGCGATTAGTCATGAACCCATTTTTAACTGCAAGGGAACAAAACTGACAGGATCTTTATTTAGACCATTACTGACTGCTTCTGACATGCAACTTCTACGCCTTTTTATGGAGGGTTTAGACACCATCGCCTATTGGTATCGCAGTGGTCGCTTTATTCCTGGCATTTTGCCAATACCAACCCATGCCATAGCCTCAAGCAGCTACGTGGATGCCATGAGTGAACTCGTTCTGAACTCACGGCTACCAGTGGGATTGGTAAGCATTGGTATTCAAACCATCCCTGAGCCTGATAGCGCCGATGCTTGCAAAGAAGGATTGCTGCGTTTACGACGGCTTGGCGTATTGCTACATTTCATTACATTCACCGGAAGCATTGAAGAGCTGCAATGGATCACAGAGATGCAATTGGAAGGCGTCCATATTGATATGAGTCAGATACGTGAACGTGAGCTGGAACGCGATGTGCTTTCCCGACTCAGGCAATCGCCCTACTCACCAATACAAATTTATGCCAGCAATATTGGGTTGGTAAAGGATTTAGAAAACGCCTCCACTCTGATTGCCGACAATTCTTATGGCGGCCTCATGATGTCGCCCGTTAGCCGTCATCAGATGCTTCAGATTAACGATAGCCGTATCGCTAAAGCCATTTTTTCGCTGCACCCTCATCAAAACCCAAACCAAAACGGAGACAAGTAATGAGAAAACGCGTGATGTTGGTAGATGACCATCCGGCAATGCTGATGGCTCTTAAAAGTATGTTGCAGGACCAGTTGCTGTTTGAGATCGCAGGACAAGCTCAGAATGGCGAGGAGTGCCTTAGGTCCATGAAAGAGGTGAACCCCAATATGGTGATCCTTGATCTAGATATGCCCAAAACGGATGGCTTTGATGTCATCCGCCGAATTGGGTTGATGTACCCAGATGTGCGGATGCTTGTACTGTCGAGCATGGATGAAGCAGTCTATGGCGGCAGGGTGCGCTCATTAGGTGGGCATGGCTTTGTAAACAAAACTGCAGGTGCAGATGTCATCCTAGCCGCATGCGTTGCCATATCCCAAGGCTATAACTTTTTCACTCATGGAAAAAATGGCAATAGCTCATTAAGTGACAACGATAAGCTTGCGTTAATTTCTGATCGTGAGTTACAGGTCATGAAATATCTGGGCAAAGGTAACTCCAATCAACAAATCTCTGAAATGCTGCATATCAGCAATAAGACAGTAGCTACTTATAAAACCAGAGTCTTTGACAAGCTGGGCATTAACAATATTGCAGACCTTATATTGTTCTGTCGCATGAACAACATTATCGAGAACTAATTTAGGATGCGTCGGTCCATCATCCGTATTGCCCTGTTTATCCTATTGAATGGGATATTAGGCAATACCTATGCGAACTTACTGAACTCAGCAGAGCAACGGTGGATCGATGCCCATCCCGTAGTACGTTTTAGTATTCATGAAAAATATGCACCTTACTTAGATGTTAATGAAGAGGGTGAGTCTGGAGTTTTTCATGGCTTTCTAAAAAAGCTCAGTGAATTTACCCAACAAGAGTTTTTACCGAAGTGGCGAAAGAGCGATCAGGAGGGACTCCGGCAACTCGCAAATGGAGAGGTGGATTTCATCATTGATCCGCCCGCTGTAGATGAAGAGCATTTGAAGTTTGGCTCCTTGTCTGAAGCAATCTTTTGGGGGCATGACGCCATTCTGACAAAGCGGTCAAAAAACGATGCTCCTATTGAGCTAATTAATATCGCCTACTTTGACCGTGGCTTTGAAAACCCACCAATACCAAATCATCCCCAAGCCAGCGTATCCGGTCATGCAGAAAAATTGGTACTCGATCTTCTCAAAAATGATATTGAAGCACTTATCTTGCCGCTTCGCCTTGCGCAACAACTCATGCAGAAATTAAACGTAGATCAATTAAAAATTGATGGGCTATACAGCAGAGAGCCTTTCGAATATCGCTGGCTTATCTCCAATCAAGATGAGGCTTTGCATGGGGTACTTGGGCAGTTTCTCAATAATCTTGATCCAATCGCAACACGAGATCTTTTTAATATCCACGTATCTACTTTTGAAAGAGGCCGCCCATCTGCACCCAACCATTTACCTTGGCTCTCCACTTTGGCAATACTAGTGATAGGCTCTACCTTGCTTTGGCGCATGCATCAGAGGCAAACACTTCAAAAACAAGAAGCGAAACATCTTATTTCATCGAAAGAGCAGGCAGAAAATGCAAACGCCGCAAAGTCTGCCTTCCTAGCCACCATGAGCCATGAAATTCGTACACCAATGAATGCTATTTTGGGAGTGCAGGAGTTATTACTGAGCAGCCCGCTACCTATAAATGAAAAAACTTTGCTCAAGAGCGCACACTCATCAGCAGAATCTCTTTTAGGAATCTTGAATCAAGTTCTGGATCTCTCAAAAATAGAAGCCGGCAAGCTCACACTCAACATTCAACCTTGCAATCTCAATGCTTTGATTGATGATATCGATTCTGCGTTTTCAACAGTTGCGTATAGACAAAATCTCAAACTTCACACCTCTAAAGATCCTCGCATTGCAGAGGTCTTATTGCTAGATTCATTACGTCTACGGCAAATACTGCAGAACCTGATTAGCAATGCTATTAAATTCACCGAACATGGTGAGATTTATTTCTCTATTAGCGTGCTGGCAGATGACCACGCGGGACAACTGATTGAATTCAGAGTCATTGATACTGGTGTTGGTATGGGTACAGAAGAAATTGCCATAGCACTCCAAGCCTTTGAGCAAATTCCAGGCAATACCGAACAAGCAAATGGAACTGGGCTTGGCCTTACAATTACCAACCACCTAGTTACCTCGATGAATAGCCAACTCTACTTTGAGAGCGCGCCTGGCTTTGGTAGCAATATCCATTTTTGCGTTGCGTTCCCACGTACGAGCATTGCCGCAACCAGAACCTCTAAATCTGAACATAGCAATATATCTAGAAAGCTAGTCTCCAAGCATGCTCATAATAATGAGCGCCTATTACAAGCCTTAGTTGTTGAAGATCATCCCGCAAGCCGCCAAATTATCTCGCTTCAACTTCAGGCCCTAGGCATTGAAGTATCAGTTTGCGATAACGCCACCACGGCTCTGGATCTCATCAGTCAAAAGTATTTTGATCTTCTGCTCACTGATCAATCAATCCCAGGCATGCAGGGTTCAGAGCTTGCCAAGCACATACGCAATACAGGTAATGAAGAGCTCATCATCATTGGTATTACTGCAGATATCTATGCGCTAGACTCACGCCATGATTTTTTGGAAGCAGGTATGAATGGGGTCTTAATCAAGCCTTTAAGTCTCATGACTTTGGAGAATGAGCTTTCTCGCTATTTTCAAGCTGAGGAATCAACTGAGACTACAACTCACACCAGAGATCTGGAGGAGTATTCATTTGACGCCTTCGGAAGTCTCCTCAGAAATAGCCCAGAGTATATTTTGGTCATCTTGGAAGAAATTAAAAAAGTGCATGATGAGACCCTCTTCGCCCTAAGAAATGAAGTCGTAGATGAAGATGCCTTCAGAAGCATGGTTCATAAAGTCAAAGGAGGGGCACAGCTCCTCAATGCCAAAAACTTTACTAGAGAATGCGAAGCTCTAGAGCAAGGGAAGAATTCAGATACTCAAATTACCGCCTTTATTCAATTGCTGGAGAACCAAAACCAAATCATTAGAAGGTATCAATCTCGACATGCAAAGCTTTAATCTTTGATGAGGTAGGTTTATCCTATGGAAGATGCATTTTTATCTTCCTCGCCCATCTGCTTTTATTGCAATCATCTTTTGGTTGGCTAGCACTTTAGCCTTTGCCGGCGAGACTGCATCCCCAGCACTTCCACCATCCGTAGTGAGTAGCCTTGAGCGCAATCAAATTCCTCTTGATGCGGTGAGTATTTCAGTTGTGGAGATCGAATCTGGTCGCCTCGGAAAGAATACAGCCAAGAAAGTTTTAGATTGGCGTGGCGGCGACCCAATGAACCCTGCCTCTACTATGAAGCTACTCACTACGCTCTCGGGTTTAGATATTTTGGGCCCACAGTATCGTTGGCGCACTAATGTGTATACCGACGGCATCATTCGCCAAGGGATATTAAAAGGCAATCTCTATTTGCAAGGTACGGGAGATCCAAAACTCGTTCCGGAAGAGTTAGCAAAGATGATGAAAGACCTACAAGGTCTAGGCATTCAGAAGATTGATGGCAATCTATTCTTTGATCGCAGTGCTTATGCGGCCAGTGTCATGGAGCACAACACCATTGATGGTGAAGCTTTACGTGCATACAACGTTCCGCCAGATCCCTTGCTCTATGCCTTTAGAACACTTTCGTTTCAGCTTGGTAAGTCACGTACAGCGGACTTTATTGACATTACTTACACACCCCCCCTCTCCCAGTTAAAGGTATCCAACCAAATGCAGCTGGTTGATCGCTCATGCGATAACTGGAAGAGTGGTATTCGTTTTAATTTAGATCCAGAAGTTGCTAGCAATACCGATCAGCCTTTGACTGCCCAGTTCTCTGGGGCATTCCCAAACTCCTGTAAGGGGGTAAACTTTAATGTTGTCGCGCTTGATGCCAATACCTTTTTAACGCAAGGCTTTGCTGCCGCCTGGGAGTTGGCTGGTGGTAGCTGGGTACAAGCGCCTATCGGCAAAGATGGCTCAGTTCCTTTAGCCGCTCGACTCCTATTGCAATTTGAAGGCAGCAAACTTGCCGATGATGTTGTAGATATCAACAAGTACTCCAATAACGTCATGGCCCGCCAAGTTCTTTTAACTTTGGCCCTAGATAAAATGGGCAAACCTGCAACTACTGACAATGGTGAATTAGTGATTCAGAGTTGGCTCAAGCAAAATGGTTTGGATTTTCAGGGGCTGGTGATTGAGAATGGCTCCGGGCTATCTCGCAATGAGGCGATCTCTGCAAGTCAGATGAATCAACTCTTGCTCACTGCTCGTAATTTACCGGTGGGTGATATTTTTTATAACAGTCTACCTATTGCAGGAACTGATGGCACGATGCGTCATCGCTTAATGGTTCAACTACGCAAGTTTTTACATCTCAAGAAAAAACCAGAGGCCAGAATTAAAACAGGCTCTCTTGCAGATGTACGAGCCATCTCAGGCTATGTAATGAGCAAATCTGGAAAGATGTATGCAGTGACTTCATTCATCAACCACCCCAATGCTTGGAGAGGTCTTGAGGCGCATGATCAGTTGCTATCGTGGCTGCTTGAAGATGGACCAGAACCAAAGCATGCGCGCTGAAGACGGTCTCTAACGCCATCCCACTCCTCGCCCGCTGGCGGTTCAGGGAATAAAATTAAATCCCAGCCTTGCTGATCTAAATCACGCAAGGAACGATATAGCCGACTCGCAAATGCACCGCTATCACTTGGAACCTCAACCTCTTCAAAGTGGGCCGAAGGATGTCCATCTTCACTTAAGGAGGATTCGGAGTCCCATACCGCCACAGCAACACGCGATTTAATATCTGGATATTCACTCAAGGCATCCAAGACACGACCTGGGGCATATAGGCGCAAAGGTGTGGTTGGCGCGTAATGGGCTTTGAGACTCCCTGATACCTTAGGAAGATCATTTACCACTTGGTCATCCTTTAATTCTCCAGGCCGATAAACCTTCACACCCGTCTTGGCAAAAATTTCAGTTGGAGTGATCGCACCGGGTCTGAGCAGCACAGCCTTATCGCCAGATGACAAATCAATGATGGTTGATTCGATACCAACTTCACAATCGCCACCATCTAAGACCATTAAATCCAACATACCCTCGAACTCATTACGGACATCGGCAGCACTGGTTGGCGATACCTTGCCAAAGCGATTGGCTGAAGGCGCTACAACTCCACCTTTAAATTTACGCAATAACTCTTGAGCAATAGGATGGAAAGGAGCCCGAATCGCTACCGTATCTTGGCCGCCAGTCAGCTCATTTAAAACACTCTTATCTTTCTTGAAAACCAAGGTTAATGGCCCCGGCCAAAAAGTATTAATAAGCTTTAAGGCCTCCTCGGATAAGTCTCTTACCCATGGTGCTAATAGCGCAACCCAATCGACTTGGGTTTGATCGAACTTATCTGGGGCAGCTAAGTGAACTATTAAAGGGTGATTTGATGGGCGGCCCTTAGCCGTGAAGATTTTCTTAATCGCCTCGGGATTCTTAGCATCTGCGCCCAAGCCATAGACTGTCTCAGTCGGAAAAGCGACCAAACTGCCGTCACGCAAGCTTTGTACTGCTTCATTAATCACCGCTGATATTTGCAGTGGGGTACTGTCTGCGGACATTTCTAGGGCTCGATCCCTAATTCAGTGGCAACAGCTGCACAATTTTTGCGAGCTTCATTAAGAGTCTCACCCAGGCAGTTAATATGACCCATTTTTCTACCAATACGTGGCGCAGATTTGCCATAGAGATGCAATTTCGCATCAGGATGGGCCAGCACTTTATTCCAAGCAGGCTCTTTTGGTTGGTCTTCACTACCCTCAAACCAAAGATCACCCAATAAGTTCAACATCGATACAGGGGCAAGTTGGCGGGTATCGCCTAATGGCAATCTAGCCATTGCCCTAACCTGCTGTTCAAACTGGCTACTCACACAAGCATCCATAGTGTAGTGGCCAGAGTTATGTGGACGCGGGGCGATTTCATTAGCTACGATATCGCCGCTCTTTAGCACAAAGAACTCCACACAAAGAACACCAACGTATTCGATCTTTCGAATGAGCGCCTTGGCTGCATCAATGATTTTCTTTTCTTGGGCAGGCTTTAATGAAGGCGCCGGCACAGTCGAGGTATGCAAAATACCATCGCGATGAATATTTTGAGCTACTGGATAAGCCACTACAGCGTCATCATAGCCACGCACCACCAAAGCCGACACTTCAAAATCCAGTTCCATGCGCTTTTCTAAAACACAAGGTACGCGCCCGAACTCATTCCATGCGGTAGTCAATTCTTCTACACTATAAACAGTCGCCTGACCTTTGCCGTCATAGCCCATGCGTGCAGTCTTTAAGATTCCCGGAAAGAGATCCTTTGGGATATGGGTAATATCAGCTTCATGCTCAATCACAAAATTGGGAGCTGGACCAATATTAGTTTCTGACTTCCAGGTGGCTAAAAAATTTTTCTCAGCAATACGATTTTGGGCAAGAGAAACGCAACTGCTACGCGGCGCCACAAACACACCTAAAGACTCCAACTCATCTAAAGCTTGAGCGGGAACGTTTTCAAATTCAGTACTCACTGATGAACACAGCGCAGCCATCTCTTTTAAAGCGGCACCATCAGTGTAATCGGCTTGAATAAATTTTTCGGCAATAGAGCCTGCAGGACTATCAGATCCAGGGTCGAGCACACAAACCTTGTAGCCCATTGCTTGAGCGGCCTGAGTAAACATCCGCCCTAATTGACCGCCACCTAAAATCCCTAAATACGAACCCGGCAAGATGGGCTCCATACGATCTGCCATGTAATTAATATCCCGGCAAATTCATTGAACGTGCTGCATCAGACTGCTTGGCACGGAAATCTTCCAAGCGTTTAGCTAATTCAGCATCATGCAAAGCTAAACCTGCAATCACATGCAAGGCAGCATTCGCTGCACCGGCTTCACCTATCGCAAAAGTTGCAACTGGAATACCTTTAGGCATCTGCACAATAGAGAAGAGAGAATCTTCGCCACGCAAATATTTACTGGCAACAGGTACGCCATAAACAGGCACAATCGTTTTTGATGCGAGCATGCCTGGCAAATGGGCTGCACCACCTGCTCCAGCAATGATCGCCTGCAAGCCATTGGCTTGGGCTTCTTCTGCGTACTGAAACATATCGTCTGGCATACGGTGAGCGGAGAGTACTTTTGCCTCGTGAACAATGCCAAATTGCTCAAGCATTTGAGCGGCGTGCTGCATGGTGTCCCAATCTGAATTGGATCCCATCACTATTCCGACGATTGGCTTCTTGCTCATTTACCTCTCCAAATGCCTTATAACTATTAAGAGCTCTATTATCCCTGACTTAGGAAGTCTCAGTAAGTCGGGTTAGCGCTTCACGATACTTTTGGGCCGTCTTATCAATCACATCTGCTGGCAATTGTGGCGCAGGGGCTGTTTTAGGCCATAACTTGCCATCCACCATAGCGGTTTCAAGCCAATCACGCACAAACTGCTTGTCATAAGAAGGTGGGTTCGAGCCTACATAGTAGGTCTCTGCCGGCCAAAAACGAGAAGAGTCAGCCGTTAGGATTTCATCCATTAATACCAGCTGGTCATTGGCATCCAAGCCAAACTCAAACTTAGTGTCGGCAATGATGATCCCGCGAGTAGCAGCGTATTCAGAGGCCTCTTTGTACAAGCGAATACTGACTTCACGAATTTGATTGGCTAACTTTTCACCAATGATTTCGATGACTTTTTCAAATGAGATATTTTCATCATGCTGACCAAACTCCGCTTTAGCTGCAGGAGTAAAAATAGGCTCAGGTAATTTCTGGGCATTCTCCAAGCCTTCCGGTAAAGCAATGCCGCAAACCTTGCCAGTTTCTTTATAGTCTTTCCAGCCGCTACCAGCTAAATAACCACGAACCACTGCTTCAACCAAAATTGGCTTCAAACGCTTAGCTACCACTGCGCGACCTTTGACCTGATCGACCTCATCAGCAGCCACTACTGTGGCTGGATCAATGCCAGTTAAATGGTTAGGAATCACTGCGGCTAATTTAGCAAACCAAAAATTAGCCATTTGATTGAGAACTACACCCTTCTCAGGAATGGGCTCGCCCATCACCACGTCAAATGCAGAAAGACGGTCAGTAGTAATCATCAGTAACTTGTCATCATCCAATGCATAAACATCACGCACTTTGCCTTTAGACAATAAAGGTAATGACTTAATAGAGGTAGCGTACAAAGCAGGCATATTTAAATCACTTCACAATTTGGGTTAATTTGCCGCTCTTATATAGCTCAGCCATCTTCTCTAAAGAAATTGGTTTAATTTTGGAGGCCTGACCAGCAGAACCAAAAGCCTGGAAGCGGGCAATGCAGACCTTCTTAGCAGCTTCACGAGCTGGCTTCAAATAATCGCGTGGGTCGAACTTACTTGGATTTTCAATAAAGTAACGACGAATCGCACCAGTCATTGCCAAGCGGATATCTGTATCAATATTAATCTTGCGTACGCCGTTTTTAATGCCTTCTTGAATCTCTTCAACCGGAACACCGTAAGTCTCTTTCATATCACCGCCGAATTCACGGATCTCAGCGAGCAACTCTTGTGGAACACTAGAAGAACCATGCATTACCAAATGGGTATTTGGGATGCGCGCATGAATTTCTTTAATACGATCGATAGCCAAAATATCGCCTGTTGGCTTTTTGGTGAACTTGTATGCTCCATGGCTAGTGCCAATCGCAATTGCTAAGGCATCGCACTGAGTAGCCTTCACAAAATCAGCGGCTTGTTCAACGTCAGTCAGCAATTGTTCGCGAGTCATCTTGCCATCAGCGCCATGACCGTCTTCTTTATCACCTTGCATGGTCTCTAGTGAACCCAACACACCTAATTCAGCCTCAACCGTAACTCCAATAGAGTGAGAGAACTTCACTACTTCTTTGGATACGTCGACGTTGTACTCGTAGCTAGCAACACTTTTACCATCGGCCTCTAAGGAACCATCCATCATCACACTGGTAAAGCCACTCTTAATCGCAGCCATACACACTGCTGGGCTTTGGCCATGGTCTTGATGCATTACTACCGGAATATGCGGATAAGCCTCAACCGCAGCAGAAATCAGATGACGTAAAAATGCTTCACCAGCATATTTACGTGCGCCTGCTGAAGCCTGCATAATGACTGGGGAGTCAGCTTCATTGGCTGCTTCCATAATCGCCGTTACTTGCTCTAAGTTGTTCACGTTAAATGCTGGTAGGCCGTAACCATTTTCAGCAGCATGATCCAAGAGTTGTCTTAAAGATACTAAAGCCATGATGTTCTCTTAATAAATAGTAAGGAGTTTTAAAATAAATCTGTTTTGAATCTTTTTAAATGTGAATTACTTCACATGAATAATCTTGAGGGTGTTGGTACCACCAGGCTCACCCATGGGCTCGCCTGAAGTAAGTACAACGGTATTGCCAGTTTTGACAGCGCCTACTTTTTTCAGGCAAGTCTCTACTTCTTGTAATGCAGTGTCACGATCTTTTGTGTAATCTAAACCGATCGGGGTGACATTACGATAGGTGCTTAATGCCCGCTGTGTAGCAATCTTGGAGGTCAGCGCAAAAATCGGCACGTGAATATTATGACGACTCATCCAAATGGCTGTTGAGCCAGAGTCAGTTAAAGCTGCGATAGCATCTGCATTTAAATGATGAGCGGTAAACAAGGCTCCTAATGCGATTGTTTGGTCAATACGAGTAAAAGTCTGATCTAAGAAGTCAGTGTCAAGCTTCACGCGATCTGACTTTTCCGCCTCAACACAAATCTCCGCCATCGCTTTAATGGTTTGCACTGGATACATGCCAGCAGCAGACTCAGCAGACAACATTACTGCATCAGTGCCATCCAATACAGCATTAGCAACGTCACTGACTTCAGCACGCGTTGGCACTGGAGCGTTAATCATGGACTCCATCATTTGCGTAGCAGTAATCGTAAATTTATCTGCCTCACGCGCCCAAGCAATCATGCGTTTTTGTAATGCAGGTACTGCTGCATTACCCACTTCAATAGCAAGATCGCCGCGGGCAACCATAATGCCGTCACTCTCAGCAATAATGCTTTTGAGTGCTCCTGGTTCAATCGCTTCTGCACGCTCTACCTTAGCAATCGTTCTGACCTTGCCAACGCCATACTTAGCGCTAGCTGCATCTGCTAGCTGACGGGCATAGGCCATATCAGCACCGTCTTTAGGAAAGCTGATCGCCAAGAAATCCACGCCCATTGAAATTGCGGCATCTAAGTCAGCAATATCTTTTTCAGTCAGCGCAGGAGCAGTTAACCCACCACCAGCGCGATTAATGCCTTTGTTATTGGAGAGCGGTCCGCCCTGCTCAACGATAGTAAATATCTCTCCGCCTTTAACGCTATCAACCGTCAGCACCACTAAACCATCATTTAACAAAAGACGGTCGCCTGGCTTTACATCGCCTGGCAACTCTTTGTAATCAAGACCCACTTTAGTTTGATCGCCAAGCTCACAGGCCACATCCAGAGTAAATTTATCGCCCTCTTTCAGGAGAATTTTGCTATCCGTAAATTTACCCACACGAATTTTGGGGCCCTGTAAGTCGGCCATGATGCCTACTTCTTTGCCTACTTCAGCGGAGATGGTTCGGACTAAATCGTGACGCGCTTTATGGTCAGCAACAGTTCCATGAGAGAAGTTCATGCGCACTACATCTACACCGGCACGAATCATGTCACGCAACACTTCAGGCTTTTCAGAAGCAGGCCCTAAGGTTGCAATGATCTTGGTGGCTCTCAACATATTTAGTCTTTCGCTCTTTCAGCAAGCACTGCAAAGGCTGGCAAAGTTTTGCCTTCTAAGAATTCTAAGAAGGCGCCGCCACCAGTAGAGATGTAATCGACTTGATTCTCAATACCGTACTTTGCAATTGCCGCCAAAGTATCGCCGCCACCAGCAATCGAGAAGGCAGGTGAGTGCGCAATCGCAGCGGCCAACATCTTGGTGCCGCCACCAAATTGATCAATTTCAAATACACCTAATGGGCCATTCCAAACAATCGTGCCAGCGTGAGCGAGCATGGTCGATAAGCGCGCAGCAGTCTTTGGGCCAATATCCAAGATCATGTCGTCCTCTGCAACCTGATCTGCAGGTACACGGTTTGCGCGGGCCAACGGAGATAATTCATTGGCAACCACTACATCCTCTGGAATCGGCACATGAGCGCCACGCTTTTCCATGATCTCCATGATCTCTCTAGCTTCGTCTACTAAATCAGGCTCAGCAAGGGATTTACCAATTGGCAATCCTTTGGCCAACATAAAAGTATTCGCAATACCGCCGCCAACAATGAGTTCATCCACCTTCTCAGAGAGCGCTTTCAGAATCGTTAACTTAGAGGAAACTTTAGATCCAGCAACAATGGCGACCAGAGGGCGTTTTGGACTGGCCAATGCGCGACTGAGCGCATCTAATTCAGCAGCCATCAAAGGACCGGCGCACGCTACTGGAGCGAACTTCGCCACACCGTAGGTAGTGGCTTCAGCGCGATGCGCAGTTCCAAATGCATCGTTGACATAAACATCACACAATGCAGCAATCTTTTTCGCCAATTCGTCGCTATTCTTTTTCTCACCCACATTGAGACGACAGTTTTCCAGCAAAACTACCTCGCCTGGATTCACTTCAAATCCGCCATTCACCCAATCACTAATTAATGGAACCTTACGATTCAGCAAAGTAGCAATCCGATCGGCTACAGGCGCCAAACTATCTTCGGGTTTAAATTCCCCTTCGGTGGGACGACCTAAATGCGAAGTCACCATCACTGCTGCCCCGGCATCCAAACACATCTGTACAGCAGGCATCGATGCCCGAATACGCGTGTCTTCTGTAATGTTGCCTGCCTCATCTTGCGGAACGTTCAAATCGGCGCGGATAAATACCCGCTTACCCTTTAATTGACCTGATTGGGCTAATTCACTTAAACGCTTAACTTTAAATAAGGATTCCGGCATGAGTTTTGGTAAATAAGTGGTTTATGGGGAATGTTCCATTCTAAAGGCTGTGGCCCATCCACCCCCAAGGATCGGAGCCGACAGACTGCCCTGCCTGCTCTACAATAAGGACTTAAATGCATTCTGGGCCGGAAGACCAAAAACTGCCAGCCTAGTGCTCTGCTTAAACCGCTTTTACAGATACTTAATAGACACAAAAGGTAAAGAAAATGTCGATGTCCGACCGCGATGGCTTTATTTGGACTGATGGGAAGCTAATTCCTTGGCGCGAGGCCAATATTCACGTGTTAACCCATAGCCTGCACTACGGAATGGGCGTATTTGAGGGTATTCGAGCCTATAAAACCCCCCAGGGAACCGCTATTTTCCGCCTCCCAGAGCATGTAAAGCGCCTTTTTAACGGCACCAAGATCTTCCAAATGAACATGCCTTACAGCCCAGAAGAGATCACCAACGGCATTATTGACGTGGTCAACAGCAATAAGCTCGAAGCCTGCTATATCCGCCCAATTATCTTTATCGGCTCCCAAAAACTCGGAATCTCCCCTAAAGGCAATAGCATCCACACCTCGATCGCCGCCTGGGAATGGGGTGCTTATTTGGGCGAAGATGGCCTAAATAAGGGTATTCGGGTTAAAACCTCCTCATTTACACGTCATTTCGTCAATTCTTCACTCGTTCGCGCCAAGGCGTCGGGCTATTACATCAACTCCATTTTGGCCAACCAAGAAGTGACTGCCAATGGATACGACGAAGCTCTGTTGCTGGATACCGAAGGTTATGTTTCTGAAGGCTCCGGTGAAAACCTCTTTATGGTTCGCAACGGGATTGTGTACACGCCAGACTTGGCATCCTGCTTAGATGGCATCACACGCGACTCCATCATCCAGATCGCCAAAGATCTTGGCTATGAAATTCGTGAAAAACGCATCACTCGCGACGAAGTCTATTCTGCTGATGAAGCGTTCTTTACCGGTACTGCTGCTGAAGTAACTCCAATTCGCGAATTAGATGACCGCACCATTGGTGATGGCAAGCGTGGTCCTATCACTGAGAAAATTCAGAAGACGTATTTTGATGCGGTATACGGCAGAAATGACCAATACAAATCTTGGCTCACTTACGTTAAATAATTTCAGCAATTAGGAAACAGCACATGACTCAAGCTCAAGTGGTTATGGTGGATGGCAAAGATTTACCTTTACATTGCCCCACCAATAAAACTCCAGCATGGAACTCACATCCACGCGTTTTTCTAGACATCACTGAGACCGGTGATGCCAAGTGTCCATACTGTGGCACAGAGTACAAACTCATTCCCGGCACTGAGCCGCACGGTCACTAAGCCTTATCAGCACCTCTTCTTGAGGTGCTGAGTCGGGATACATCAAATGCACGGTATTCTGATCATTGCCCCAAACTGGATTGGGGATGCTGTGATGACTCAGCCATTATTGGCATCCCTCAAAGAGCAATATCCAGAAGCAAACATTGACGTACTCGCCAGCACTTGGGTTGCTCCAATTTATCGCGCTTGCTCTGCAGTACATGAAGTCATCGAAGCTAAGTTTGAACACAAACAATTGCAGTGGGGCTTACGCAAACAACTAGCAAAAGAGCTGGCGACAAAAAAATATCAAGCCTGTTTTGTTTTACCCAATAGTCTTAAGTCAGCACTCATTCCCTGGCTCGCTAATATTCCCTTTCGGGTTGGCTATCGCGGTGAATTACGCTTTGGCTTAATCAACTTATCACTAGATAACCCTAGCAAGTTGAATCGCCCGCCTATGGTGGAGCACTATCTTGCATTAAGCCAACTTCTTAATGAAGAGCAATCTGCATCAACAACAAGCAATCTCGTACCTAAGTTAAATGTATCCGCTACCGCCGATCAATCGGTACAGACCAAATTACTCAATGCCAAGGTTGATCCAGCTAACATCTACGTAATGTGCCCAGGTGCCGAGTACGGCCCAACGAAACGCTGGCCCACAAGTCACTTTGCACAATTGGCGCAAAAACTCATTACTAGCAATTCGCTTAGTCAAATCATTCTTTTGGGTAGCAAAGGCGACCGCGCACTTGCTCAAGAAATTCAGTCCCAGGCAAACCAAGATAGTCACATTCATAACTGGTGTGGAGATACCTCGCTTGATGAAGCTATCGCCCTCATTGGCATGAGTAAAGCGGTTATCAGCAATGACTCTGGGTTAATGCACATTGCAGCAGCCCTCAAAACTCCTCAAGTCGCCATTTTTGGATCAAGCGATCCAGCCCACACCCCACCCTTGTCAGACAAGGCCAAGGTCATTTGGTTAAATCTCCCCTGTAGTCCATGTCACAAAAGAGAATGTCCACTGGGTCACTTAAAGTGCTTAAACGACATCTTGCCAGAACAAGTATTCGCTACACTAAATACATTGCAGCTATAACCCAGGAACAGTAAGCCATGACCAAACTTGCCAGACTCTTTCATAGTGCGGATGATGTTGTCGAGGCATGGCGAGAGGCCTTACGTCATCGCGATGTTCAAGGCGCTCTGGGTATCTGGTTGGATGATGACTCCATTACCTGCGTTCTGCCCGAAGGTCATCGACTAACAGGTCATGCAGAAATTCGCGAGGGTCTAGAGAGATTGCTTGCTAAGCAACCTTTATTTTTAGAGCCTATCGCTTGCATTAGCCATTCGGTTTTAGGTGCTGCTGTATATGACACTACCGAAGCAGTTCATCTGAGAGCTGATCAAGTTGAAGCTGAATTTTTTCTGAACATCACACTCGTACTTCTACAAGACAGTCAAGGCTGGCGCATTGCACACTTGCATGCGAGTCACTCTACCGATGAAACCTTCGACGCTCCATCTACACCCCACGGCCTGCACTAATCATCATGGATGATCAAGTGCTTCGGTCACTCATAAAGTGGCCTAATGTACCTGATTGCTATGGTTGGCTTGCTTTAGATCGTCGTGGTCAATGGCGCATGCGGGATGAGTTCACGCAAAAAAATCAGCTTCCTGGACATGTGATTCAACATGCTGCTCTCAATGAATTCATTATTCGCAACTACGCTTGCGATGAGATAGGCAGATACTTCTTCCAGAATGGTCCGCAACGTGTTTTTATTGCCCTAGATACAACCCCTTGGATAGCGCGAATCATCCCAAGTGAAACCGGTCCGCATCTTACCAATCAATGCCATCAAACTATGGAGCCCACTGCCGCTCTAAGCGATGAGAAAGGTAATATTTATATCGTTAGCACAGTAGATCAAACAATTTATGGCAGCAATAAAAACGACAACAACCAATTTGTTAAAAGAGATAGTCAAACAGTCGCTCTGTTACACGATCACGATCTCGATCATTTTTCTGAGCTAGCTAAGCTACGTGAAGAGGCTTGTAGCTTTGGCGGCTCCTGGAATTGGCAAGGCAAACAACTGCCTCTAGAACCCATTCACTCTGAAGAGCTAGCCTCTCGCTTTAACTATATAGCGCAGCCACAGCCTTAGCCAGGCATCTGCTTGCCTTGCTCCTTGAGCTCATCTTGATACTGACGCTGCATTTCTCGTAAACGAGCATCAATACTCGAGCCCTGATAAAAATCAGCGCCACCTGCTGATCTTGCAATGCGAAGTTGTTCAATCGCCGAGGGCCAAGCACCCTCAAGGGCGTATTTTTCTCCGAGCGCGTAATGACGCATGGGAATATTGCCAGCTTGATCATAGGATTTAGATAGCAGGTTCCACCACACCACTTCATTAGGCTGCGCTCTTGTGCGCGCTTTTAACCAAGCAATCGCATCATTAGTGCGGCCCAGTTTCAAATCAGCATTAATCATGGCGGCACCAGCAGCATACGACTGAGGGTAAGCACGCAAAGTAGCTTGGGCAATTTGCAATGCCTCCTCCCCCCTGCCTTTTGCTAGAGCAAGTTCAGAGGAAGTGATATCCAGGGATAGGCTCTGTCTTTGAATAGGCGACCCTGGTGCACTAGCCTTCTGAGCTAGATTACGGGCTTGCTGCAAATCCACCTCCGCTTGGTCTATTTTTCCTTGACGCTGCGCTATCAAGGCTAGCCCATAAAAACCTTCTAACTGTTTACCAATCGGCTGCTGTTTACTCAAACTCTCAAAGGTATTTTTTAAGTCATACATTCCACTGGACGTTCCAGCCTGCTCCATGCGCGCACGAGCCTTAATGAAATAGAACTCGACTGAGGTAGGTACATTACGCGATGCAACAGTGCGCGCCCTATCTTGCATATCTGCAATACGGTCGGTTGTTAGGGGGTGGGTACGTACGTAAGCAGGGACACCCTTGTCCATAATGCCGGTGGCTTTTTGTAAGCGCTGGAAAAACCCTGGTGCACCATTGACGTCATATCCACTGGCATCCAATATCTGAAAACCAACACGATCAGCCTCACGCTCGGCATCTCTCGAATAAGAGAGTTGATTATTCACTGCCACTGCTTGCCCACCTTGCATCAAACCAGCTCCGGCCTGTGGGTTGCGAGACATTGCCAATGCACCGAGCACCATACCGGCAATGGCAATCATCGTATTGGTTGTTTGCTTATCCATCTGACGCGCTAAATGACGCTGCAATACGTGACCTGTTTCATGACCCATGACAGAGGCGACTTCAGAATCCGATTCAGCACTCACAATTAAACCCGTATGAAAGCCAATAAATCCGCCAGGCAATGCAAACGCATTGATGCTGCTATCTTTAACAGCAAACACCTCAAAGTTATAGGCTCCACTGCCCTGCTCATTAGCGCCACCGAGTTGCAACTTTTTAGCGGCTTGCAATAAGCGGCGTTCCATCTGATTTAAAAAATCGTAGAGCGGCAAATCATTTGAATAGTCAGGATCCGGACGAATCTGGCGCATGATCATTTCGCCATACTTCCGCTCGTCCACTCGACTTAAGGCATCACCCCCAGGATCACCCATATCTGGCAAAACAATGGTGGGCTGACTTTGCATAGTGCTGCGTGTAGGTGCATTAGCAGGGCGCGCATCGGGTGACTGCATTGCCCTGCCGATATTCTGAATGGCGGCTGAATTACCCTCTACCGACACGTCGCCAGCAGGGGTGGCTGCATAAGCAGGAAATCCAGAGCAAGCCAATCCCAACATCAGCTGAACAGCTAAAGTACGGTACAAAAAAGAGGTTTTTGGAGCTGACTTTATGTCTTGCATCTCTATATGGTAAAACTTATCCCATGAACAAACTAACTCATTTTGATGCCAGCGGGCAAGCCCACATGGTAAACGTTGGCGATAAACCCAATACCCACCGTATAGCCATTGCTACAGGCAAGATCACCATGCTTCCCGAGACCCTCAAAATGGTAGAGGCTGGCACTCACAAGAAGGGTGATGTTTTAGGAATCGCCAGAATTGCAGGTATTCAGGCATCCAAGAGAACATCGGACCTCATTCCTTTGTGCCATCCCCTCGCGCTAACTCACGTTAGCCTAGAGTTCCAAACCAATCCAAGTGAAAACAGTATCAGCTGCCAAGTCAGAGCAGAAACCACTGGACCAACTGGCGTAGAAATGGAAGCCCTCACTGCCGTCCAAGTCGCCCTCCTCACAATCTATGACATGTGCAAAGCAATAGACCGAGGCATGGTGATGGGCGATGTCAAACTACTAGAGAAAAGTGGCGGTAAAAGCGGGGAATGGAAGGTCGCTTGAATTCTCCAATTCAACAATAAAAAGCCGCTCATGAAGCGGCTTTTTATTTAGTTCATTATTTACCTATTCTGCATTCTGAAGGCAGTAACTGAGAAATTAAGTTCGTTTCAGTAGACCTACATGACCAACCACCCGCCCAAGTTGCGCCCTCTGGCTTAGACAAATCAATAGGCTTAGGCGAATTTGCATCAGGCTCGTTAGTTGGCACTAAATGAAGTGTATTTTTACCTTCAGGCGCAACACTGACTTGATAGTCAATCGCAATCGCACCCGAGGGTGTGATCTCAATTAACTTAACGCTGCGTGTTGGCGTAAAAGTAAAAGCACCATTCGTTGCATCATCCATGGGAACAGTGCCACGACTTGCAAAAGCCTCTGTCACCGCGAGCTTAGCGCTTGAGGATAAATTCATACCTTCTACAACCCTGCTTCGAGCAATGTAGTCTTGATACTGAGGAACGGCTACCGCAACCAAAATGCCAATGATGGCCACAACCACCATCACCTCAATTAAGGTAAATCCAACTTCTTCCTTGTTTTCTAGTTTTTGAATATCTTGAATCTGCATATTTTCTAGCTCCCGGGGTCAAATGCCTCATCATCCAGTCTAAACCTTTAATCCTCAAGATATTCAGTCGTAAAAAAAGCCAGCTTTTATCGCTGGCTTTTCTGATTCAGAAGAAGGCTGAAGAAGCTTATGCTTTAGCGCGATTCTTTTTCTTCAAATAGGTACCAAGCAAGATCACAATAGCAACTCCAATGCCCTCAAAAATCATGTGAGCATCTTCCATTGCACCTTGAATAGAATCTTTGATTGCCGGGTCTTCAACCAACATACCGCCGGCCAATAGACCCAATAAACCAGCACCCAAAGTAATGATGACTGGGAAGCGATCCATCACCTTTAAAAGCATAGTGCTACCAAAGATGATCAACGGGATAGAAAGACCAAGACCAATGATTAAAAGGGCTAAACGAGTTTCTTCTGGACCCTTTTGAGCAGCGGCAGCTACGGCAATAACATTGTCCAGACTCATAACCAAGTCCGCTACCAATATTGTGCGTATCGCTCCCCAGATATTGGAGTGGCCATCCATCTCAGCTTCATCATCGCTATCGGCCAATAATTGCACACCAATGTAGACCAGTAAAATAGCGCCAACGATTTTTAGATAAGGAAGGCTGAGGAGTTGTACCGCAGTGATTGTCAAAACAACACGCAAAATAATGGCTGCTGCACTACCCCAAAAGATCGCTTTCTTTTGTTGATGGGGCGGAAGATTGCGTGATGCAAGCGCAATTACAACTGCGTTATCACCAGATAACAAGATGTTAGCAACAATGATTGACAAAAGTGCAGCCCAAAATGCTGGGCCTGAAAATACTGAAAAATCCATGAGTCGTCTCCCTACGTTATTTTTATGTTTTAACTGCTGACACTACAAAAAAGGATGCTGTTTTATCAGCATCCTTTTCCTTATTGCTTAATTACAACATTGCCTTTAGTAAAGCAGCCATTTCTGAAGGATTCTTCGTTACCTTGAAGCCACACTCTTCCATTACAGCAAGCTTGGCATCTGCAGTATCCGCACCACCAGAAATCAAGGCACCTGCGTGACCCATACGCTTGCCTGGAGGCGCTGTTACGCCGGCAATAAAGCCAACTACCGGCTTCTTCATATTGTCTTTGCACCAGCGAGCAGCTTCGGCCTCGTCTGGACCGCCGATTTCACCAATCATGATCACGGCATCAGTCTCCGGATCTTCATTGAACATTCTCATGATGTCGATATGCTTTAAGCCATTAATTGGGTCGCCACCAATACCAACTGCTGTGGACTGACCTAAGCCAATAGCCGTCAACTGACCAACCGCTTCATAAGTCAATGTACCGGAACGGCTAACAACACCAATGCGGCCTTTCTTATGAATATGGCCAGGCATGATGCCGATCTTGAGTTCGTCTGGAGTAATGATGCCTGGGCAATTAGGGCCCAGCAACAAAGTCTTCTTGCCACCAGCAGCTTCTTTAGCGTGCATCTTGTTACGCACTTCAAGCATGTCGCGTACTGGAATGCCTTCAGTGATGCAGATCACAAAGTCGAGGTCAGCTTCGACAGCTTCCCAAATCGCAGCAGCAGCACCAGGAGGCGGAACATAGATAACAGAAGTGGTTGCACCAGTTTGCTGAGCAGCCTCTTTAACAGTCCCATAAATAGGAATATTAAAAATAGACTCGCCCGCTTTTTTAGGATTTACGCCAGCAACAAAACAGTTTTTACCATTTGCGTATTCCTGACATTTTTCAGTATGGAACTGACCGGTCTTACCAGTAATACCTTGTGTAATGACTTTGGTGTTTTTATTGATCAAAATAGACATATTGAAATTCCTGGATTATTTGTTTTTGGCAACAGCGGCAACTACCTTGGTAGCAGCTTCAGCCATTGAATCAGCGCTAATAATTGGCAAACCAGAGTCTGCAAGAATCTTCTTGCCTAGCTCTTCGTTTGTACCCTTCATGCGCACAACCAAAGGTACCGTTAGGTTGACTGCTTTACATGCAGTAACAACGCCGTCAGCAATCACATCGCAACGCATAATGCCGCCGAAGATGTTTACCAAAATTGCTTCAACACTCTTGTTCTTCAACATGATCTTGAATGCTTCGGTTACCTTTTCCGCTGTAGCACCGCCACCAACGTCCAAGAAGTTTGCTGGCTCGCCACCGAACAACTTAATAGTGTCCATAGTAGCCATCGCCAAGCCTGCGCCATTCACTAAACAACCGATATTGCCATCCAATGAGATGTAAGCGAGGTCGAATTTAGAGGCTTCGATTTCAGCGGCATCTTCTTCATCGATATCGCGGTAAGCAACGATTTCTGGGTGACGGAACAATGCGTTTGGATCAAAGTTGAACTTCGCGTCCAAAGCCTTGATTTTGCCGTTACCTTCAAGAATCAATGGGTTGATCTCAACCAATGAAGCATCGGTATCCCAGTAAGTCTTGTATAAGTTCTTAAATACATCGCGTGCCATTGGAATAGAAGCTTCTGGAACACCAATTCCTTTAGCAACAATATCGCAATCCGCATCTGTCAAACCAACCATCGGGTCAACAAATACTTTAATAATTTTTTCTGGATGAGATTCAGCTACTTCCTCAATATCCATTCCGCCTTCGCTTGAAGCCATGATCACATTCTTCTGTGTTCCGCGGTCTGTAACGATACTGAAGTAATACTCTTTTTTAATATCAGCGCCATCTTCAATGAGAAGGCGATTGACTTTTTGGCCTTCTGGTCCAGTTTGATGTGTCTTAAGCTGCATGCCCAAAATTTCAGAAGCGTATTTTTTCACTTCATCCATGCTTCTTGCCAATTTCACGCCGCCGCCTTTACCGCGACCACCAGCATGAATCTGCGCCTTTACAACCCATACTGGGCCACCGAGTTTTTCAGCAGCTTTCACCGCCTCATCAACACTGAATGCAGGAATGCCGTTAGGAACTGGCACATTAAATTGGCGAAGAAGTTCTTTGCCTTGGTACTCGTGAATTTTCATAATTACTCCGAAACGGTATCTTTTTTAGCAAGCGATGAGGATTAGTTAAACCGATGTTGCCTTGATCCCATACTTACTCTAGAAATAGCTAAATTAGCCAAATATGAATAAATGCGAACGGCTTGACCGACTCCATTAGTCTAGCATGCTGCAATGCCGCAAATTGACCCTGCGGATCCGTAATTGCCCTAATCCGGGCTTTGACCGCCAATCACTTTTGCCACCACTTCTGCGCCAAAACCCTTGGAAGCCAAAAAGCGATATTGACGAGCTCGCTCCTTTTGGTCCTGAGCGCGTATGCCGTATTTCCTGGTCCAGAGATCGAAGGCACGCTGAAACTCAGTCTCCCTTAGAGCTCCAAGCAGCTTGGCTGACTGCTTGGCATCCACCCCAGCCCTGTCGAGTTCATCAGCAATCTTTCTCATCCCGTAGCGCTCACTACGGCGGCGAACCAGCGCTTCAGCAAAACGCTCATCAGACAACCAACCCCTTGCCTCAAAGTCGTCTAAAACCGCTTCAATCTGAGAATCTCTGGATTCAGGCGTTTGCTCAGCCTGCTCACCACCTAATTTGCCCCATCTTGCCTCTGATTCTGCCAACTTTGCGGCTAAGCCTTTGCGACTGTATTCTCGCTGCGACAAAAGGCGCAAAGCCCGAGCTTTGAGACTCGGGCTTTGTTTGACCTTCTGATTACTGCTTAACTCTTGCATCGAATTATTCGACTTCCTCTTCCTCGCTCAGCACATCCGTTACTACTGCTGAACCAGATTTAACGCCTAGTTTCTCGCGGATTTTTGCTTCGATATCTTTAGCAATGGCTGGGTTCTCTTTTAAGAACTCGCGCACATTGTCTTTACCTTGACCAATACGATCACCGTTATAGCTATACCAAGAGCCTGACTTTTCAACGAGGTCAGCTTCGACACCCATATCAATGATTTCGCCTTCTCTAGAAATGCCAGCACCGTACATGATGTCAAAGATTGCTTCGCGGAATGGAGGAGAAACTTTGTTCTTCACAACCTTCACGCGGGTTTCATTACCAACAACCTCATCGCCTTTTTTGATACTACCGATACGGCGGATGTCTAAACGCATAGAGGCATAGAACTTCAGCGCATTACCACCAGTAGTGGTTTCTGGAGAACCAAACATCACACCAATCTTCATACGAATCTGGTTAATGAAGATCACAGTCGTGTTGGTACGCTTGATGGCGCCAGTCAACTTACGCAAAGCTTGACTCATCAAACGGGCTTGCAAGCCTGGTAAAGAATCGCCCATATCGCCTTCGATCTCAGCCCTCGGAACCAAAGCAGCAACAGAGTCGATGACGATTAAATCAATAGAACCTGAGCGAACTAATGCATCTGCAATTTCTAATGCTTGTTCACCAGTGTCTGGTTGAGAAATCAACAGATTATTTACATCCACGCCGAGGCGTGATGCGTACTGCACATCTAATGCGTGCTCTGCGTCAATAAATGCGCAAGTGCCGCCAAGCTTTTGCATTTCTGCAATCGCATGCAATGTCAAAGTGGTTTTTCCAGAAGATTCTGGACCGTAGATTTCAATCACGCGACCACGGGCAAGACCACCAACTCCAAGAGCGATATCCAATCCGAGTGAACCACTAGACACCACCTGAATATCTTGGCTAATTTCGGCATCGCCCAATCTCATGATGGAGCCTTTGCCAAACTGTTTCTCAATTTGTGCCAGTGCTGCAGTTAATGCTTTTTGCTTGTCTCCGCTCATTCCTTCAAATTCTGAAGAGGCTGATTGCTTTTTGTTATCCAAGGCCATTTTTTATTCCCTTTTCGCTATGTACTGGGCTTTTTCCCGAAGTTTTATCTACTGTGTAACAACTTAGGGGTTACTGTATATAAAAACAGTAGTCTTTGCAAGCGTCTTTTAAACTGAATTTATGGATTTTTGACTAGGCTGCACTTGATTGACTCGGTCCCAATAGAAAAAGAGGGGTATAGCAACGGCCCAGACCACCCCGACCAGGATAAATCCAGCAATTTCACCGCCAGGGACCCAGGATCCAGCCCCCATCCGAATGCCAGCCTCATAGGACATTGGGCCAGCAATACCTCCTAAAACAGCCCCTAAAACAGGTCTGCCGCGCAACCAAGTCAAGGAACCATTAACGGTGGTTGCCACCAAAACCCACAAGACCCACATCCAGAGAGGTGACAAATAGGGTGACGGCCAATCATCCCGAAAATCCAGGTAGCCCAAATGCATGATGAGAGTATCAGCCACCAAACCAAAGACAAAGGCTTTCAATAAAAGACTGATTTCTGTTTTGGGAGAGGGTGAACGCCAGGCGTGGAAAGCAATATAGGCGAGGGTAGCAACTACCGCCCAAAGCACATCTTTATTGGCTGCACCCAGAACACAGGCAAACCAACCAAGCTGGAAAATAACAAAGTTCCAAAATTTAGCCATATACCTAGCAACCTAAGAAAAAGGCCACTGCCGAGGGGCAATGGCCTTTAGATTTGGTGGCGAATCAGGGATTTGAACCCCGGACCTGCGGATTATGATTCCGTCGCTCTAACCAGCTGAGCTAATTCGCCGAACTCGTTATTGTAAATGATCGGAATGCATCTGTCTAAACGAATCAAGCCTTTTGGCCGTCAGGGACGTCTAAATGCCTATTTGATCTGAAAGATGCTGACAGCCTCATCTCGGCCATAAAGGACATTAAATTCGATTTTCTTGGCTAAAAAGAGCTTTTTAAGCACTTCATCCTTGTTCTCAAACACAATCGCGGTTTGTTCAGGGTAATGAGAAAAAGGGTCGCTATTGACATCTACTACCACCCCATCAATCTTGATTTGCTTGATTGAGCGCTTATAGAGCTTATCGGGACGTATAAAAATCAGACGTTTTACATATTTATCCAAGACGAGCTTTTGACCCTGCTCATTAGTCTTGAAGTAGTAGACCAACTCCTCTTTGCCATTGGCAGTCATGTCGCGCTCTTCATCCCACTTAGCGTAGATGCTTGAACTCGCCATGGCACAAAGAAATACCAAGACCAATTGGCTCAATACAAAAACAGATTTCTTTTGAGAGGAATTCATCCTGTGATCATATCAGCCAGATGAACACCGAAAAAGTAGAAGGCGTAATATTCCCAAATGATGAATTCATTTCTCGTACGCCTTCTTAGCTTTTTACTCATGAGTAGTTGCATCCCCATTACTGCTTCTGCAGCCCAAATCTTCATCACCAATTACCCATCAGAAGCTAATGCAAAAGTTTTTGTTACCAAATATCCCTCGGAAGCAAACTGCATTGTGTATGACACCCAATACTCCAGCGATAACGGGCCTGGCGTTTGGTTCTATACGAAATACAAAAGCGATGCCCGTGCCGTGATTTACTACACCCAATATAAGTCTGAAGCTGATCTCATTGTGTATTTCACTAAGTACAAAAGTGATGCTCGCTGCCGTTACTAATAAATATCTCTTTAATCCCTATTCATCTCATGAGACTTCTTTCTATATCCACCGGCAAAGTAGCGCCTTTATTTGGCAATCACCACCCTAATTACAAATCCGTTGCCTCAGCTATTCGCAAGAAGGTGGTCAGTGATTTAGAAAATCCTGCGCTAGTTGAAATTACTCCACTGGGCATTAAAGGCGACGAGCAAGCTGACCTATCGGTACACGGCGGAATTGAAAAAGCCATTTATGTTTATCCAGCAGAGCATTACATTTTCTGGAATGAACTGCTCACTAGGGAAACTAAGCAGCCAGTTGACTTACAACATGGTGGCATCGGAGAAAACTTCACGATCGAAGGCCTACTAGAAACAGAAGTGTTTGTCGGGGATCGACTGCAAATGGGGGCGCTGGAATTCTCCGTCGTCAAACTACGTGAGCCTTGTTTTAAATTCAACGCTGCTATTGGTTATAAGGGTGCAAGCAAAGCCATGCTGCAATCTGGCTTTAGTGGTTGGTATTTGCGGGTACTCAAAACTGGAACTCTCACTGCTGGAACTGAAATGACTTTGATTCCAGGCCCAAGAGAAACCTCTATTGCCCAGCAAAATCAAAAGCTCTTAAACAATCGCAACCAAAAAGATTTGTGGGAATAAAAAAACCCGACCATTTCTGATCGGGTTTCTTATTTGATGCAGACTAAAGAATCTTAGTCACGTGCGTAGATATCTACATCTTTAGTTTCACGTACAAACAGTGTACCGATTACCAATGTCATCGCAGCGATGATGATTGGGTACCAGAGACCGTAGTAAATGTTACCGTTTTGCGCTACCAAGGCGAAGGAGATCGTTGGCAACAAGCCGCCGAACCAACCGTTACCAATGTGGTATGGCAAGGACATAGAGGTGTAACGAATACGGGTTGGGAACATCTCAACCAACATCGCAGCGATTGGGCCATAAACCATGGTTACCAAAAGCACTAAGTACACCAACAAGAGCAACACAGCAACGTAGTTAATCTGCGCTGGATCAGCCTTAACAGGATAGCCTTCCTTGTTCAAAGCCTCACGAATTGCCTTCTTAAACTCAGCATCTTTTGCTTTTGCTTCAGCAGGATCAATACCCTTAGATGTATATCCAGGGATTTCGATATCGCCAATTTTCACAACAGCAGTGGAACCAGCTGGAGCCGCAACAGTTGTATAGCTAGCAGAGTTCGAAGCCATCACTTGTTTTGCAATATCGCAAGAACTAGTGAACTTCGCAGTACCAGTTGGGTTGAACTGGAATGTACATTCAGCTGGGTCAGCAGTAATAGTTGCTGGCGCTGTTGCCATTGCCTTTTCCAACGCTGGGTTAGCAAAGTGTGTCAAAGCATTAAATACTGAAACTGGCGTGTTAGGGATGTAAGTAATTACAGCCAACAACAAACCGCCCATGATGATCACTTTACGGCCGATCTTGTCAGACAAGCTACCGAAGACCACGAAGAATGGCGTGCCGATTACCAATGAAGCGGCAATCAACAAGTTCGCAGTCTTAGCATCTACTTTCAACACTTGGGTGAGGTAGAACAAAGCGTAAAACTGACCTGTGTACCAAACCACCGCTTGACCTGCAACCAGACCAAACAATGCCAAGATCACAATCTTCAAGTTCTTCCACTGACCGAATGACTCTGTCAAAGGCGCTTTAGACAATTTGCCTTCTTCTTTCATCTTCTTGAAAGCTGGGGATTCATTCATGGACAAACGAATCCATACAGAAACTGCCAACAATCCAATAGAAACGATGAAAGGAACGCGCCAGCCCCAAACGTCAAAGTCTGGACCAGTAAATTCACGTGTGAACAAAATCACGAGCAGGGAAAGGAACAGGCCAAGAGTAGCTGTTGTCTGAATCCAAGCTGTGTATGCGCCACGACGACCATGGGGAGCATGTTCTGCAACATAAGTAGCAGCACCACCGTACTCACCGCCCAAAGCCAAACCTTGAAGCATACGCAATGCGATCAAGATGACTGGAGCAGCAACACCGATAGTTGCATAGTTAGGCAGAATACCCACGATGAAAGTTGCGCCGCCCATCAATAAGATGGTTACCAAGAAGGTGTATTTACGACCAATCAAATCGCCTAGACGACCAAACACCAACGCGCCAAATGGACGCACGATGAAACCAGCAGCAAACGCTAACAAAGCGAAAATGAAGGCAGAGCCAGCATCTAGGCCAGAGAAGAATTGCTTAGCAATAATTGCCGCAAGTGAACCGTAAAGATAAAAGTCGTACCACTCAAAAACCGTACCTAAAGATGATGCAAAGATAACTTTGCGTTCTTCAGCGGTCATTGGGGCTGCTTTAGTTGATGTTGACATCAGTAGCTCCTAACTATTTTTATTAAATAAATAACAACGGATCGATTATGCTTTGAAAAAATTCAAAGAAATCCACTAGTTAGGGTAATTCCCCATCAAATAGGATCGGGGTTTTCCCGAGATATTTGGGAATTAGAGGTAGCTACGCAACGCCTATGAGCCCAGCGTTGGTGCAATTAACGCGTTTTAGTAATAAACATTTTCGGTACGCGCAGATCCCAATAAATTGCAGCTGCGCGCAGTCCAAAAATTCCGAGCATGCAAATCACAGAGCCCTCAACCACATACTGAGGTAAAAAATTCAGCACCAGAACATACACACAACAACCCAAAGTCACGGGAATGGCATAAAGCTCATGCGACATGATGAGCGTTTTTCTGCCAGCCAAGACATCGCGCAATAAGCCACCGCCAATTGCAGTAATAACACCCAAGATGACTGGCGCTACAGGCAGACCATAGCCCATGCTCCACGCTTTATCAGCCCCCTGAATAGCAAAAAGAGCTGCACCAAAACCATCGATATACAGCATCCACCGATAAATTTGCGGTTGGGTAAAAAAGGACTCTGCAAAGAAGGTGCTGACACTAGCAGCGAGCGCAAGCCATACATACATTTGATTCTCAGACCAGAAAATGGGTGCTTCCAAAATAATGTCACGAATAGTGCCGCCGCCAATTGCGGTAATTAAACCTAGCACCAAGACCCCAAAGAGGTCTACACCACGATCTGCAATGGCTAAAACGCCTGTTACCGCAAAGGCCATGGTTGCAATAAAGCCAATCCAGAAATTAATGTCTTCCATAGCAATGAGTCTAATGCACTTTGTCCTAGCGCAGACTTGAATGACCTTCCTCAATATACTGTTAGTTATGAGTGCAAATAAGGTGTTGATATGACCCCCAAGCTTTATAGCTTTTGGCGCAGCTCTGCCGCTTTTCGGGTGCGCATTACCCTCAATCTCAAGGGTATGGATTATCAAATCATTCCGGTGCATCTTGGTAGAAATGGTGGGGATCAATTGGGCGAGGAATATCGCAAGAAAAATCCCAATCGCTTAGTACCTATTATGGAGTTTGGTGAAAAAAGCATTCATCAATCCTTAGCCATTATTGAGTACCTCGAAGAGATTCAATCTGAGCCACCACTCCTACCAACAATAGCGATTGATCGTGCATGGGTACGTGCTATTGCAATGGATATTGCGAGCGATATTCACCCAATTAATAATTTGCGGGTATTGCGTTATCTCATCAAAAAACTCGGCATCAGCAGCGAGGCGAAGGATGAATGGTATGGGCACTGGATCAAGCTTGGACTCGAGAGTGTAGAGAAACAATTAAGTCTGGATCCACGGGTTGGGAGATTTGCCTATGGAGATCAACCGGGCTTGATTGATGTCTGTTTAGTGCCTCAGCTATTTAATGCACTGAGCGCAAAAGTAGATGTAAAGCCCTACCCCACTCTCATGCGAATCTTTCATGAATGCATGACATTGCCCGCCTTTATTGATGCCTCTTGGGAAAAACAAATGGATGCCGAAGGGTTAAATCCCGTTGCTCCACCACAGGAATAAAGAGAGCGTCAGCAAAGAACTCACAGTAGTAATTAATACCACTCTAGAAATCACGCTACCGTCTGCTTTGTAATACTGCGCCAACATAAAAGGCCCCGTACCAGTTGGTAGTGCACTGAGTATCACGATAGCGCTCACCCATAATGTAGGTAGACCCAGGATGGGGGCTGCGATGACCCAAGCAATCAAGGGTTGCAGAATCAGCTTTGCCAGACTGATACCCCAAGCCTGAGCAGGAGCAGCAGTACTTTTTTGCATCAAAAATAAACCGATAGAAACGAGCGCGCAAGGTGTCGATGCGGCCGCTAAGAACGCAATCACTTGTGCAATCGGATCATACAAAGTTAAATCGCTCAAGGCCCACAATAGACCCGCAACTGGAGCTACCAATAAGGGATTGGTACAAAGCGATTGAATGACGCTCAACCCAATCTCGTGCGGCTTCTTATGCGACAAGATGCCAATCTCAATCAAGATCGTCGCTAAAGCAAACATGACAAACACAATGAAGGTGGAAATAATCGCAGGTGCTAAACCATCTTGACCAAGGGCAAGTGCGCATAAAGGAATGCCCATATACCCAGTATTTGAATAAGATGCACTGAGGCCATCAAAGCTGGCTGCCGCTAAATCACGATGACGTACCCAACTCACCAAGAGCACCAGGACAAAAACAATTAAACAACTCAGAAAAAATGCAGTGATAAAACCAGGCTGCCAAAGTGTTTGCCAGCCGCTATTGGCGGCAAAGTTAAATAGTTGCGCAGGCAATGCCAACCAAACAACAAAACGATTGAGCTCAACTGAAGCGTTGATTCCCAACTTCCCAGCACGCCCACCAACATACCCAATCAAAATAAGTAGAAATACTGGGAGAACTACATTAAATACGTAGAGCAAAATATTTAACCGGTGATAGTGAAGAGATTAGGAAATCTTCTTCAGTGTCTTGACATAACGCTGCGCATTTTTGACATAGCGACCAGCGATATCATGGATCCCAGCGATCTGCTCTGGGGTCAACTCTTTTACCGCCTTAGCGGGGGTTCCCAAAATCATGGAGCCATCCGGAAATTCTTTTCCTTCGGTAACAAGCGCGCCCGCACCAACGAGACAGTTTTTTCCAATCTTCGCGCCATTCAAAATGACTGCGCCAATGCCAATCAAACTGCCATCTCCGATGTGGCAACCATGCAGCATCACTTGATGGCCAACAGTGACTTGCTTACCAATGATGAGTGGGTAGCCTGGGTCGGTATGCAAAACAGAAGCGTCTTGCACATTGCTGCCTGCACCGATTTGAATGAGATCGTTATCGCCACGGATAACAACTTTGGGCCAGATACTGGCATCTTGATGAAGTTCAACCTTGCCGATCACTTCTGCGCTATCGGCAACCCAAGCACCCTCAGCTAGATGAGGGGCATTTCCGTCTAGTTCAAATATAGCCATGATTCATTATAAGTATGAATCGGGCTATAGATGAACGACTCTGCACTAAAAGAAAATTACCAGTTTGGCTCGCGATCAGGCGTAGAAGAAATGCGGTGCACACTTAAATCCGCACCTTCAAATTCTTCTTCTTGAGACATGCGAATACCCAAGACTGCTTTCAGGGTGCCATAGACAACAAAGCCACCAAGCAATGCAATGCCAACACCCAAGGCGCTACCAATCAGCTGACCAGTAAAAGTCACACCACCAATTCCGCCTAAAGCTTTGGTTCCGAAGATACCGGCAGCTAATCCGCCCCAAAGACCGCATAAGCCATGCAAAGGCCAAACACCGAGAACATCATCAATCTTCCAGCGGTTTTGAACCAAGGTAAACATATATACAAACAATGCACCGGCAACTAAGCCAACAAATAAAGCGCCGAGAGGATGCATTAAGTCTGACCCTGCGCACACTGCAACCAAACCAGCAAGTGGCCCGTTGTAGGTAAAGCCAGGATCGTTACGACCCACCACCCAAGCAGCCAATGTTCCACCAACCATAGCCATCAATGAGTTCATCGCAACCAAACCGCTGATCTTGTCGATCGTTTGTGCACTCATCACATTAAAACCAAACCAACCAACTGCCAAGATCCACGCACCCAAGGCCAAGAAAGGAATGCTTGATGGTGGATGAGCAGAGATTTGACCTTCTTTTGTATAGCGACCACGACGTGCGCCTAACAAAATGACAGCAGGCAGTGCAATCCAGCCACCTACCGCATGAACCACTACCGATCCAGCAAAATCATGAAACTCTTCACCAGTAAACCCTTTGATCCAAGCCTGAATGCCGTAATGTTGATTCCAAGCAATACCTTCAAAGAAAGGGTAGACAAAACCCACCAATATAAAAGTAGCCACTAGTTGTGGATTAAATTTAGCGCGCTCTGCAATGCCACCAGAAATAATTGCGGGGATCGCAGCAGCAAAAGTTAGTAAAAAGAAAAATTTGACCAACTCGTAGCCATTCTTTTCCGCTAGTAACTCCGCCCCAGAGAAAAAGTTCACGCCATAAGCAATGCTGTAGCCAATAAAGAAATAGGCAATCGTTGAGACCGCAAAGTCCACCAAGATTTTGACTAAGGCATTAACTTGGTTTTTCTTCCGAACCGTTCCCAACTCCAAGAACGCAAAGCCAGCATGCATGGCAAGAACCATGATGGCGCCAAGCAAGATAAATAAAGCATCACTTCCAGATTTCAAATTTTCCATGCAATTTCCCCCTCTTATTTTTTGCCTCATTATGGGGAGTGAAAAATCCCAAAAAGGGGCATAGCGCACCTATTTAGTGCATATGTAGAGATTTTTATGGTTTATCATCGTTTTTACATACACCTAAGGGAGAACCCATGAAAAAAATCCTCATCGCATTGGCCGCTTTAGCCGCATTTTCCGGTCTTGCTCAAGCGCAAGAAACCATCAAGGTATTAAGCACTCAAGAACTTGCGAATGTTTGCAAACTTCCTGCAAGCCCAGAATCTCGTAGTTTCTGTATTGGCTTTACTACCTCTGTTTATGAAACCTATTTAGCAACTCGTCACCCACAACGTGCAAAGCCATTTATTTGCGTTAAGCAACCTGCTCCAGCTCGTGATGAAGTCATTGGTGATTTTGTGAAGTTTGCAAACAGCACTCCACAAGTTGCAGACAAACCAGCAGCAGGCGTTTTCTTGGGCTTCTTAGCTTCACGCTTCCCTTGCGCCAGAAAATAATCTAAACAACTTAGACAAACGAATACCCATTTAAAGGATCAGTTGAGATGAAAAAAATTATCGCAATTACCGCAGCAACTTTAGCAATCGCTGGTTGCTCAAACATGAGCAACACAGAGCAACGCACACTTTCAGGCGCAGGCATTGGCGCAGCTGCTGGTGCTGTTGGCACTGCAATCTTCCACGGCAATCCTATCTGGGGTGCAGTTGGTGGTGCAGCAGTTGGCGCAGCATCTGGCTATGTCTATGATGCTTACAAGAAAAATGAAGCTGCTAATTACAACTCTGGTTATAACGCTGGTAAAAATAATCAGCCAGCTCAGGCACCCAATTAATAAGCCTAGCTAAACAGAATACCCAGGCCTATTGAGGCCCGAGTTAGCAATACCAACCCAGCTCGTATTAATTTACCAGCTGGGTTTTTATTTGAATCTGCCCTGCCAATGCTTTATGGATTGGACATTTATGTGCAATCTCAAGTAAGCGCTCTTTTTCATCAGCACTCAAATTGCCTTGCAACTGAATGTCACGGGAGAATGTTTCAACATCATCATGACGCTCAATATCGACAGTCACAATCGCATTGTCTAATTTCATTTCTTTGCGCCCAGCGTACATCTTTAGGGTCATTGAAGTACAGGCAGCCAAAGCTGCGCCAAGATATTCGTGAGGACTTGGGCCAGTACCAGAGCCGCCCTTAGACACTTCAGCATCAGACAAAAAATGTAAATCACCGGCAGTTAATTTCTGTTGAAGGGGGCCTTGGCCAAATTGCGACACTACTTTTCTCATAAGAATCCTTAAAAATTATTAATGCAAAAAAATCATCAAGACCGACTTTAACCGGAATGAGATTTACTTGCTTTTTCTGCAACGGGTAATTGCGCCTTCTTCCAAGCGCTAAAACCACCATCTAAATGGCATACATTGGGGACACCCATTCTCTGGAGAGTTTGCGTAGCTAAGGCCGAACGCCAAGCTGAGGCGCAATACAACACCAACCTCTTGCCTTCCCCAAAGATTGGCTTGTAATAAGGGCTGTCAGGGTCAACCCAAAACTCCAGCATCCCTCTGGGGGCATGAAGCGCATTTGGAATCATCCCCTCTCGCTCTAACTCACGAACATCCCGTATATCTACAAACACCACATTAGCGTCCTCCAATAAATCCGACGCCTTTTCCACGGGGAGAGTCTCTATTCCAGCCATTGCCTCCTGAATGAGCTCTTGATATCCAATCTTTAATTTCACCAAAATCTCCTAAATTAACAATGCCTTAGTTGCACCAAGCACCTGCTACCATTCTGCTATGAACTTTACCCCCACAGAACTTGGTGCGAGCATTATTTTTGCAATTGCTGTTTTGCATACCTTTTGCACAGGCTATTTTGAAACGATTGCTAAAAAATCGCCTCGGCATGCTGGTCTTTGGCATCTACTTGGCGAAGTAGAAATTGTTTTTGGTTTTTGGGCTGCCATATTGGTTATTTTTATTTCCTTATATGACGACTTAGGGACTGCTAAGAACTTTCTGAATAAACGCAATTTCACAGAACCCCTCTTTGTCTTTGCCATCATGATTGTGGCCGGCACAAAACCCATTCTGTATTTTTCCACTCAAATTTTGCATGTGCTGGCCAATGGCCTGCAATACCTATTCCGCATCAGAAGCGCTCCTGCCTTATATTTTTTAACTCTAGGGGCCACACCACTCCTTGGCTCCCTGATTACTGAGCCTGCAGCGATGACTCTGGCTGCTTTCTTATTGCGCGATTTAGTCTATCGTCACCAATGCTCTAAAGCGCTTCTATTTGGCACTCTTGGCGTACTCTTTGTGAACATCTCCATTGGAGGCACACTCACTAACTTTGCTGCTCCGCCCGTCCTGATGGTGGCCTCCACCTGGGGATGGAGTTCAGCATTTATGTTTAGCAACTTTGGTCTAGAGTCTTGTATTGCCATCTTCATCAATGCTCTGGCAGCAACGCTTTTATTTCATCGCCAATTGATTGAACCTAATACTGATAAAGAGGAGGCAAAAATTCCTTTCGCAGTCATTTTGACGCACCTGCTTTTCTTATTTGGTGTAGTTTACTTTGCGCATGATCCGATTATTTTCACGTGGATTCTGCTCTTCTTTATTGGTTACACCACGGCATATCCAAAACATCAAAGTCCTCTCATTCTGAAAGAAGCGCTTTTAGTGGGCTTCTTCCTGGGTGGTTTAGTAGTATTGGGTTCATTGCAAGGATGGTGGCTGCAACCCATTCTTGAAATGATGAGTCCTACGGCAGTCTTTTATGGCAGTCTTGTTTTGACTGCTTTCACCGACAATGCGGCACTCACCTATTTAGGATCATTGGTAACTGGAACCTCACCGGAGTTCAAACTGGCATTAGTGGGTGGAGCGGTTGCTGGTGGAGGCCTCACCGTTATTGCCAATGCTCCCAATCCAGCCGGTATTGCGATCTTGCGTGGCTACTTTCCTGGACATACGGTTTCAGCACTGTATTTATTGATTGCAGCCATTCCACCCACCATCGTGGCAATTCTGGCTTACAGGCTCATATAAGAACAACTTGGGTCTTAGGCGGTAAAATCTGAGCTTCGCCCCCAGCTATAAACCTGAGAACGGCATATGAAAAAGCTCTATATCAAAACCTTTGGCTGTCAAATGAACGAGTACGACTCGGGAAAAATGGCAGACCTCCTGCATGCCGACGAAGGCATGGTCATGACGGATCGCCCCGAAGATGCCGACGTGGTTCTTCTCAACACCTGCTCCATTCGCGAAAAAGCGGAAGACAAAGTCTTCTCAGATTTAGGACGGCTGCGTGAACTCAAAAAAACGAAGCCCGACTTACTGATTGGTGTTGGTGGCTGCGTAGCAAGTCAAGAAGGCCAACAAATTGTTAGCCGCGCTCCTTACGTTGATGTGGTGTTTGGACCTCAAACACTCCATCGCTTATCCGACCTCATTGCACAACGTCGCAAAACTGGCCTCTCACAAGTGGACATTTCTTTTCCTGAAATCGAAAAGTTTGATCATCTTCCCGCATCTCGCCAAACTCGTGGCTCTGCATACGTCTCCATCATGGAGGGTTGCTCCAAGTATTGCAGCTACTGTGTTGTGCCCTATACGCGTGGTGAAGAAGTCTCAAGACCATTTGATGATGTCCTCACTGAAGTAGCGGGCCTTGCTAGCAAAGGCGTGAAAGAAATTGTTCTGCTTGGTCAAAACGTAAACGCCTATCTTGGCAAGATGGGTGATACCGAAGAAATCGCTGACTTTGCACTATTGATTGAATACATCGCTGACATTCCTGGGGTTGAACGAATTCGCTTTACCACCAGTCACCCCAAAGAATTTACACAACGCCTCATCGACGTCTACGCTAAAGTGCCTAAGCTTGTCAGTCACCTACATCTACCAGTACAACATGGCTCGGATTCCATGCTCTCAGCGATGAAGCGCGGCTATACGGCACTGGAGTTCAAGAGCATTATTCGCAAGATGCGCGCCGTTCGCCCCAACCTGACACTATCAAGCGATTTCATCGTGGGCTTTCCAGGTGAAACTGAGGCTGACTTTGAGAAGCTACTCAAAATGGTTAAGGATCTGAACTTTGATAACAGCTTTTGTTTCATTTTTAGTCCACGCCCAGGTACTCCTGCGGCGAACCTTCGCGATGACACACCTTACGAAGTGAAACTCAAGCGCCTCCAAACTTTATTGGCATTAGTTGAGGGTCAGGCAAACCAAATTAGCCAAAAAATGTTGGGCAATACTGAAAGAGTATTGATTGAGGGTCTTGCTAAGGATGGCGTCAACTTACAAGGTCGCGCTGAAAATAATCGCGTCATTCATTTCACAGCACCCGATCAAGATATTGAGAGCCTTATTGGTCAATTCGTAGACATTCGTATTACCGAAGTTCTGAACTACACCCTCAGAGGCGAGTTGGTAGAAGCACATGTCAGCCAATAAAAAAAGTATTTCTCCCAAGCTAACGATTGAGTTGCAATACGCTAGCCCGGCGATTGAGTCCGCCGTGAATAAAGTGGCTTCCTCAACCCTAATTAAGAAATGGGTCAAAAGCTCTACGGCACTTGGTGGCTTACTTACCCTACGCTTTGTAAATGCTGCGGAAGGTAAAAAGCTGAACTTCGCTTTTCGTCAAAAAGATTACGCCACCAATGTTTTAACTTTTCCTTACGAGCTTTCAAAAGAAACTGTGGTGGCAGATATTATTTTTTGCCTACCGGTTCTACAAAAAGAGGCGAAGGAGCAAAGTAAATTGTTAAAAGCCCATTTAGCCCATTTAATTGTGCATGGCTGCCTTCATGCTCAAGGCCATGATCACGAGGTAAGCCGGGATGCTAAAAAAATGGAGGCCCTGGAAATCCAGATTCTCCAAAAATTGGGCTTTGCTAACCCCTATTCTTGATTTGCCATATTTCTACGCTATTCTTGCTATATGCCTGACCCCAACAAATCCCTTTTAGATCGCTTGGCTGATTTTTTAACTCCGCAGCCAACGGAACCCAGTGAACGCCGTCAAGAACTGATTGATACCCTTCGAGAAGCTCAAGCTGAGGGATTAATTGATGCAGATGCCCTCTCCATGATTGAGGGCGTGTTTCAGGTGGGGCAGTTATGCGCTCGCGATATCCTTGTGCCCCGGGCCCAAATTGACTGGATCGATATTGGTCAACCTCTCTCTGAAATCATTAAAAGCGTCATTGAAGCAGCTCACTCACGCTTTCCTGTATTCGAAGGTAGTCGAGATAACGTCATTGGTATTTTGTTAGCGAAGGACTTATTACGTCACGCTACAGAAAAAGATTTTCAGGTGCGGGATTGGTTACGCCCTGCAGTATTCATTCCAGAATCAAAACGTCTTAGCGTCTTATTGCGAGACTTCAAAGACAATCGCAATCATTTAGCCATCGTGGTTGACGAATATAGCGGCGTTGCTGGCATCATTACCATTGAAGATGTGCTCGAGCAAATCGTTGGCGACATTGAGGATGAACATGACGTCGATGAAGAAGCCGATAACCTCATCGCCTTAGATAACGGCGACATTCGGGTTAAAGGCATTACCGAGCTTGAGCAATTTAATGAAAGACTTGGCACTCATTTTGATGCGGAAGATATTGAGACTGTGGCGGGCTTAGTGATCCAGCATTTAGGCCGCGTTCCTAAAATGGGTGAGCTCATTGAAATAGGCGGTATTGAATTTGAAGTACAGCGCGCCGACCCAAGACAAATTCACATTCTGCTTGCGCGACAATCCAATAAAAAATCAGACTGAGATTCACATTGTTTGATCGGCACTCCAATCATTCGGGCATGAGCATCAAAATATTTTCAGCTTGTATTTTGTTTGTATTGGGAGCGACTCTTGCTGCCGTTGCCGAGTTACCCTATGGCGGTTGGATTCAAATCCCCGTTCTCAGCCTTCTCTGGTGGCGTCTTGATCAGACATCCATCTCCTTAAAAAAACAATTTATCTTAGGCTTCTCATTCGGCATTGCGTATTTTGTTGTGGGTCTATGGTGGCTGTATATCAGTCTCCATGATGTTGGTGGCATGAGTGCACCACTCGCTTGTATGGGTGTATTTCTCCTCTCTGCTTATGTGGCGCTCTATTTCTCGTTGGCAACACTTGCTATTCCACTATTTAAACAGGGCCGCTTATTTGGCCTACTGTTGGCAGCGAGTTGGGTTCTTGCGGAATTTCTAAGAGGCTATATCTTCACTGGATTTCCTTGGATGGGCTTTGCGGAAACCCAGTTCAATGGCCCATTTGCGCCTGTCGCACCCTTATTTGGCGGGCTAGCATGTACCTTTTTGGCGGTATGGGCCTCCCGGGAAATTTACCAAGCTCGCAAGCATGTCATTTCTAGCGCGCTACTCATCTTGATTGCCATTGGCATCTCTCAAAGTGCTGGCTTATTTGCTTTCACCAAACCAATTGGAGAGCCAATTAGCGCTCGCTTAATTCAAGGCAACTTTGAACAAAGCCTGAAATTCAATCCTCAAGCTATTGGCAGGCAAATCGATTTCTATGCCGGAGAAATTACCAAAGAGGCGGCTAATCTCATCATCATTCCCGAGACTGCGTTTCCATGGCCACTTCCCAATTTACCCATTGGCCTATTAGATTATTTGCAAAACTTTTCTAATAAAAGTAGTAGCAATATTCTGCTTGGCTTGATTGGAGAAGTGCCTGGAGAAGGCGGTATGCAGTATTCGAATCGCGCTACTGGACTGTCGCCCAATGCATTGCCCTATCAATACGATAAAGCCCACCTCGTTCCCTTTGGAGAATTTATTCCTCTAGGTTTTCAGTGGTTCGTTAAAGCCTTTCATGTACCCATGAGCGACTTTGCAAGAGGAAAGCTAGATCAATCCCCCTTTACGATTGTGCGCAAGGATCAGGTTGATATTCATGCGGCAATTACGATTTGCTATGAAGACGTCTTTGGCGGTGAACTCGCCTCTCGTATTCAACACAGTGATCAGCCAGTCAACTTACTGATCAATATGACCAATCTGGCCTGGTTTGGGGACTCTCAAGCATCCACTCAACAACTCAGACTTTCACAGCTGCGCTCTCTGGAAACTGGGCTTCCCGCCTTGCGTGCCACCAATACCGGGATTACTGCGGTTCTTGGTCCTGATGGCAAAGTACTGAAAGCGCTCCCGGAATTTGCCCAAACAACCCTCAGCACCCAAGTACAGCCTTATTCTGGAAAAACACCTTATGTCATTTGGGGCAATTTACCGATTTTGGGCATTTCTTGCCTGCTCTTGCTTTGGGGTCTGATTCGTCACAGACGTTTTTAAGCATTTTTAACTCTAGAGCGCTCTAGCCATGTAAAATCAAAGGCTTAGCCAGGTTAATCATGCTTACTTTTCAGCAAATCATTCTCAAACTTCAAGATTATTGGGACCAACAAGGTTGTGCCCTATTGCAACCTATCGACCTCGAGGTTGGTGCCGGTACATCCCATACCGCAACCTTCCTACGAGCCATTGGTCCTGAGCCTTGGAAAGCAGCTTATGTTCAGCCATCCCGCCGACCTAAAGATGGTCGCTATGGTGAAAATCCAAATCGCTTGCAACACTACTATCAGTATCAAGTAGTCCTCAAGCCGGCGCCTGAAAATATTCTCGATCTTTATCTTGGATCTCTTGCTGCCCTAGGTCTAGACCTCAAACAGAATGATGTTCGCTTTGTAGAGGACGATTGGGAAAACCCAACATTAGGCGCATGGGGCCTTGGCTGGGAAGTTTGGCTCAACGGTATGGAAGTGACTCAGTTCACTTACTTCCAACAAGTAGGTGGCTTAGATTGCAAGCCTGTTCTTGGTGAGATTACTTATGGCATCGAACGTTTGGCAATGTATATCCAAAACTGCTCTAACGTCTACGACTTAGTATGGGCCGACGGCATCTCTTATGGTGATGTGTATCACCAGAATGAAGTGGAGCAATCTTGCTACAACTTTGAACACTCGAATACTGATTTACTCTTTGCCAACTTCACAAACTATGAAAGTGAAGCAAAGCGTTTGATGGAAGTTCCACTGGCACTACCTGCTTACGAAATGGTTCTTAAAGCGGCCCACACATTTAATTTGCTGGATGCGCGTGGCGCTATCTCGGTGACTGAGCGTGCAGCCTACATAGGTCGCATTCGCAATCTTTCTCGTGCAGTGGCTCAAGCCTACTTTGAGTCTAGAGAAAAACTGGGTTTCCCAATGTGTCAACGTCAAGCTAAAGCTCAGGCTTAAGCGCATCGAGATTTCTGCACTCCACTTATGAGCACATCTAATTCAAAACCTCAATCAGCGACTTTATTGATCGAGGTATTTACCGAAGAACTGCCGCCTAAGACTCTGCGTCGCTTAGGTGATACATTTAGCGAAGGCATCTTTGCAGGACTCAAAACAGCCGGCCTTGCATCAGAATCATCCAAGATGACCGGCTTTGCAACCCCGCGCCGTTTAGCCGTTCAAGTCACTAACGTTCTTGATCAAGCGCCCGACTACCCTGTGCGGGAAAAATTATTACCTACTAGCATTGCATTTGACGCTGCAGGCAAGGCAACCCCACCACTACTCAAAAAATTAGGCGCTCTTGGGTATGGGGATATTGATCTTGCCACTTTAGAAAAAGCAGGCGAGGGTAAGAATGAAGCTCTATACCTTAATGTCATTGCTAAAGGTGCCGCGCTTGAGCAAACTGCGCAGGCTGCGCTTGAGCAAACATTAGGCAAGCTACCCATTGCAAAAATGATGCACTACCAAGTGCTGCAGAAGGATGGTCAATTGGCCGATGTGCAATTTGCTCGACCTGCCCACCGCATCATTGCACTACATGGCGCCACTACTTTAAACATCAGTGCTTTAGGTATTGATGCAGCCAGTCAAACTGAAGGCCATCGTTTTCTAGCTCCTGGCGTGATCACCATTACGAATGCAGACCAATACGAGACTGAACTCCAGGCAAAAGCTAAGATTATTCCTAGCTTTAATCAGCGTCGGGCGCAAATTGAAGCCGCCCTATTAATAGCAGCTGGCGATGATTTGGTATTGATGCCGGATAGCCTTCTAGATGAAGTAACAGCGCTTGTTGAGTGGCCGGCCATCTATGAATGCCATTTTGATCAAGAGTTCTTAGAGGTACCTCAAGAATGCTTGATTTTGACCATGCAAACCAATCAAAAGTACTTCGCATTAACAGACAAACAAGGCAAATTACGTAATCGCTTCTTGATTGCCTCTAATATTGAAACAAGTAAGCCCGATGCCATCATTTCAGGCAATGAGCGCGTTGTACGCCCACGCTTGTCAGATGCTCGCTTCTTCTTTCAGCAAGATCAAAAGCGTCCATTAGCTTCCCGCGTAGCAGATCTTGGTAAGGTGGTTTATCACAACCAGTTAGGCAATCAGCTAGATCGCACAAAGCGCGTTCAAGGATTAGCTGTAGGTATCGCCAAAAAACTGGGTGCCGATGAAAAGCTAGCTTCACGCGCTGCAGAAATTGCTAAGACAGACCTACTAACCGATATGGTTGGCGAGTTCCCAGAGTTGCAAGGCATCATGGGGCGTTATTACGCCACTCATGATGGTGAGAATGCTGATGTTGCTAGCGCTTGCAGCGAACACTATATGCCGCGCTTTGCAGGCGATATTCTGCCGCAAACCCAAACTGGCACTATCTTAGCTATTGCTGACAAACTAGAAACGCTGGTTGGCATTTGGGGTGTTGGACTTGCGCCTACTGGCGATAAGGACCCCTATGCCCTACGTCGTCATGCCTTAGGTATTTGCCGTTTACTCCTAGAGAAGAATCTTTCTCTGGATTTACCTGAATTAATTGAGTTGGCTCGTGCGCAGTTTCCACAAGCTGATGTTCAAGAGAAAGCTAAAGCTGCTGATATTTATGCGTTCATTATTGATCGCTTACGCGCCTATTTGCGGGACCAATCAGTTGCCGGTAAAGCGTTTACTAGCGCCGAGATTGATGCTGTTCTAAGTCAAGAACCAGCACAAATTAATGATTTAATTGAGCGCTTAACCGCCTTGCGTGAATTTAATGCTCTGGCAGAAGCTGCTCAACTCGCTGCTGCCAATAAGCGCATTAGCAATATTTTGAAGAAAACCACTACCGCTATTCCTGCAACGTGTTCAGCCAAATTACTGCAAATTCCAGCAGAGGCAACGTTACACAAAGCATTGGAAGAGGTGACTCCTGCCCTTAATGCCGCTTATGAGAAGCGTCAATTTGTTGAACTCTTAAGAGCGCTGGTCGCTTTGAGCGGACCAATTGATCAATTCTTTGCGGATGTGATGGTTATGGATCCTAATCCCGAGCTGCGTGATAACCGCCTCGCCCTCCTGCAACAACTTCACCAGAAAATGAATCTCGTTGCCGATCTCGGCAAATTAGCATGAGCACCAGCTCTTCTAAATTAGTCATTCTTGATCGCGATGGTGTGATCAATGAAGATCGCGATGATTATGTGAAGTCAGTAGATGAATGGATCCCTCTCCCAGGAAGTCTGGAGGCAATTGCCTTACTCAATCAAGCGGGCTATCAAATTGCTTTGGCAACCAATCAGTCAGGCCTCTCCAGGGGCTACTTCACAATCAATGATTTACATGCCATGCATAGCAAAATGGAGACTTTGCTAAAGCCATTAGGTGGCCATATCGACAGCATCTTCTTTTGCCCTCATCAAGATTCACATCAATGTGATTGCCGTAAACCGGCGCCAGGCATGATGAAAGAAATTGCATTACGCTACAAGAAGACTGATAGCAACAAACCGCTGATAGGCGTCCCTATCGTGGGAGATTCTTTACGGGATCTCCAGGCTGGAATAGCCTTAGGAGCTCTACCTCACCTAGTACTCACCGGCAAGGGTGAAAAAACGCTTACAAAAGGTGATCTCCCTGAAGGCACGAAAATTCATGCTGATCTACTGGCTTTTGCAAATGCACTGATAGAAAATAAGGCTTAGACCCATCGTGAAATTGATTCGCTCCATCCTCTTTGCTTTATTTTTAGTGATCTTCACGCCCATTTGGTCAGTGCTATGCATGCTGGCCTTTCCATTCCTGAGTCCAGAAAACCGTTATACCTTTATTGGACTCTGGAACAAAATCGTTATCGCTTTATTAAAGCCTTTATGCGGCATTCATTATGAAATCCGCGGTATGGAAAATATGCAGGCCGTACTCAATGAACGCGTCATCATCTTAAGCAAACATCAGTCTGCTTACGAAACCATTGCGTATATCGCACTACTGCCAAAACAACTTTGCTTTGTCTTTAAGCGTGAACTTCTCTGGATTCCCTTCTTCGGCTGGGCCCTGGCATTACTGAAGATGATCCACATTAATCGCTCCAATAAGCAGACTGCAGCCCATTCTGTAGCAACCCAAGGCCGCAAACGCTTGAGCGAAGGCAAATGGATCATGCTCTTTCCGGAAGGTACTAGAACCCCTATTGGGTCAACAAAGCCTTACCGCAAAGGTGGAGCACGTCTTGCAAGTGCTACGGATGCACTAGTGATTCCAATTGCGCACAACGCCGGTCGTTGCTGGCCGAAAAATAGCTTCATCAAGGAACCGGGCACAGTCATCTTTTCAATTGGTCCCGCAATTAGCTCAACCAATAAGTCAGCAGAAGAACTTCAGCGGGAAGTAGAAGGTTGGATTGAAGCTGAAATGCGCGTGATTGACCCCAGCGCTTATAAATAAATTACTAGAAGGCAGTAAATCAGTACTGTGTCAGTACTGATTATCGATTTAAGCGGCGAGAACTTTAGCCCACTCGATATAGCGGTCAACAGAAATATCCTGGGCTCTCGCCTTAAGCTCTATCTCCGTCAAACTCAATCTGTCTGAAAAAGCACTCAAGTTAGTTCGCAACATTTTTCTTCTTTGAGAGAAGGCAGCGGCAACTACTTTTTCCAATGAATTCCATTGCACATCAGTCAGCTTGAAATCTCTTCTCGGGATCATCCGTACCACAGCTGAGTTCACCTTAGGCTGAGGGTCAAAAGCTTCAGGAGGAACCTCTAGCACCAACTCCATATCGTAACGAGCCTGCAGCATGACTGACAGACGACTGAAATCAGAGCTTCCAGCCTTTGCAACCATTCTTTCTACTACTTCTGCTTGCAACATAAACACCTGCTCATCGATTGAGGCTGCTGCAGAAACCAAATGGAATAATAAGGGGGAGGAAATGTTGTATGGCAGATTACCAACCACCTTACATAAGCCTTGCTTAGTCGATCTACTTTGAGCCCACGTCAAAAAGTCAAACTTAAGCGCATCACCCTCAATCACTGTCAGGCCTTTGAGATTTTTCTCATTCCAAAAAGCCACTAAATCACGATCAATTTCCAGAAGATCCAAGTGATCAAGGTTACTTTGCAAAGGAAGTGTTAGCGCACCTAAGCCAGGGCCAATCTCAATGACATGCATATCCGCGCTGGGATTGATAAGCGCAACAATGGAATAAATAATTCCGTTATCCTGCAAAAAGTTTTGGCCAAATCGTTTGCGAGCGCGATGCATGTTTTAGTCTTGCTTTCGTTTATTCAGCGCTAACTCATACGCTAAGCGCAAAGCCTCAAGCATACTCCCCGAGTCAGCAATCCCTTTGCCAGCAATATCCAAAGCGGTTCCGTGGTCTACTGAGGTTCGAATGATGGGCAATCCTAAAGTGACATTAACGCCCTTACCAAAGGTAACAAATTTGAATGGCGCTAAGCCTTGATCGTGATACATCGCAATGAAGGCGTCTACTTGCGCAACAGATTCTGGGTCAAACATCGTATCGCCGGGATAAGGTCCGGAAACATGAATTCCCATCTTCTGGGCCGCGTCAATTGCCGGTGAGATGATATCGATCTCCTCTCGACCTAAATAACCAGACTCTCCTGCGTGTGGATTTAAACCCGCCATCCGAATGATAGGCTTTGCAATTCCGAATTTCTGCTGTAAATCTTGATTGATGATTTGAATCGTTTCCAATATCAAGTCATAACTCAGCGCTTGCGGAACATCCTTTAAAGGAAGATGGGTTGTGACGAGAGCAACACGTAAATCCCTGGGGGTCTTTAGCCCCAAAAATCCGATAGGCAATGGTGCACATAACATCATCACCACATGGGAAACCTTGCAGCGTAGAGCTAGGTACTCTGTATGCCCTGTAAATGGGGTCCCAGCATCATTAATAATACTTTTTTGAAGTGGTGCAGTCACCATGGCATCAAAGCGCCCTTGCTGACAACCATCAATCGCCTGATCTAAAAGATTCACCACATACTGCGCGTTTTCCGAATTCAAGCTTCCCGTAGTAACAGGGGCTCCCAGGGGAATAGATTGGATTTGTAATCGACTAGATAGGTCTGAAGTAAGGCCATTAGGCAATGTCAATAACCGGTCATTACCTAATAAAGTGATGCGAGCATCGGCATGTTCACGTAGAAACTCCAGCGAAGCAGCTAAAGAAACTTCTGGCCCGACGCCGGCTGGTTCACCGGTAGTTATAACGAGATTAACGAGGTGCGCTGCTTGCTGCATCTTCCACGTTCAGAATTTTTACAGTTGCGTTATCACGCAGCTCGCGCATCCACTCTTGATAAGCTTGCTCAAACTTTCTCTCACGGATTGCTGCTTTTGCAAATTGTCGCTGCTTTTCAACGGTCAGCTGACCTTCGCGACGCTCTATCACCTGAATTAAGTGCCAGCCAAACTCTGTTTTTACAGGGTTACTAACCTCGCCAATTTGTAAGCGATTCATAGCCTGCTCGAACTCGGGAACCAAATCTCCAGGGCTCATCCAGCCTAAGTCACCGCCATTAGGTGCTGACCCATCTTCGGAGTATTTTTTTGCAAGCTCTGCAAAGTCTGCAGTCTTTGCCCGTACCTGATCACGATAACCCTGCAAGCGCCTCTCTGCATCTTGATCGCTTAAACCAGCACGACTTCTTAACAAAATATGACGAGATAAAGTTTGGGTAATGGGAATATTTTGCGGGGTTATTGAACCGGCATCGGGTGCCGCAGCCTGCTGCGGAGGCTCGCTTGCGCCTGCTGCGCGACGATCCAAAACCTTGAGCACATGGTACCCAGCAGGACTTTTAACAACCGCATTCGCAACCTGGCCACCTCCAGTATTGCGAATAGCTTCATAAAATAATTGCGGTAAACGATCGGGGGTACGGTAGCCCAATTCTTGGAACTTAATCTTTGGATTTTCTTTTGCAGCCATTGCACCCAACTGTAGAAAATCCACATCTCCACGTGCCTCACGTAATAAAGCATCGGCCTTCTTTTTTGCATCAGCTTGGGCGCCCGCTCCCGCACCAGCATCCACTGGAATAAAGATTTGAGCTACATCGATTTCCTCTAATTCGCCTTTTGCTGCCGGAGTAGATCGCTGCGCTGCGCCTGGTGTCATGGCACGAGTTCGTTCAGCAATAAAATTGTCTATCTCAGCATCTGATATTTTGAGCTTACCCTCAACTTCGCGCTCTCGATAGCGAGTAACGATGACATCGTCTCGCAATGTCTCCTTGTAGCGCTCAAACGAAATCCCAGAGGCGATTACCTTAGCTTTAAATTCCGCATAACTTAGCTTGTTCTTGGCAGCAATGTCACCAATAATTCTGTCTAGCTCTTTATTGGTAACTTTAACCCCTTCTTGATCAGCATTTTGCAGTTGGATTTTTTCCAAAATGAGTCGATCCAAAATTACCTTACGCAGAGAACCATCTTCAGGTAATTTCACACCTTGTTTTTTAAGTGCAGTAATTCGGTCATCAATTTCTTTGCGAGTGACATAACCCGTGTTGACAACTGCAGCCACGCCGTCAATATTACGAATTTTGCTTTCGGCAATAGCATTCGCCTTTGCCGAGTCCTGAGCAAATGCAATATTCACAAATAATCCAATGCCAATAAAAATGGCATAAACACTCATTTGTTTAAAACGTTTCATACAAAGCATTATTGATAGTTCTCGTATGTTGAAGGCGGTATAGGCTTGGAAGTAGGCATATATCCAGGAACATTTAGCTTCATGATATCAACTGGATTGCTTCCAGCGCTACCAAAGCCCTTAAATTCGACCTGAAAGAGTACCTGGGTGGTGGTTATTTGCGAAGTATTTAAGACTTGGGAGTAAGCGCCACGGAAAGTCCAACAGTCCCTACTCCACTCCAAGGCTAGCAAGGAGTTCAAAGTCTTGGTGGTCAAGGCATCATATCCCCAACGTCCTAAAACAGAAATTTCCCGAGTAATGGGCCACTGCCCAGAAATATTGTATTGATCCGTGGTTGTTTGAGCCAAGGTTGCTGGAGTGGGGCCAAAAGCCTGTGTAGGAGGAGTCCAAACATTTCGATATCCGAAATTTAAACTCCTGCCTTGTGTTGGGCGCCAACTTCCCCCAACCGTTGTTTGTACAAACTTATTTAACTGGGTATTGTATTGACCAAATAAATCCGCGCTAAAGTTTCCAAGCAGGCGAAGTGAAGCAGAACCTAAAGTATCAGAATACGTAGTTGGATTAAGAATCGTTCCATTCAGACCAACCTTTTGTCCAGTGAACTGCTGCTTTTGAGCAAGCGTTACGTTCGCACGTTCCGCTCCAGTATTGGCCTCAATCATTCGGCTAGTTAAACCAATGGTGGTGGCATTGCTATCTGCAATACGATCATTGCCGACAAAAGTATTTTCACTGAAGATTTGGGAAACACCAAAACCAGCATCAGCCGTATCAAATAAGGGTGTCTGCGATTGATTTTGATAAGGCGTATAAACATAGAAAGCGCGCGGCTCCATTGTCAGCAACATGTCACGACCAAAGAAGCCTTTTAATTCAGCAGCATCCCTTTCAAACGCCAAACCCGAATCCAGACTAAATGTTGGGATCGTAAAGCCCTGCGGTGGGGGTGCAGCGCCTAGAGGATTGGCACTAGTAACTGCAGCAGTAGCGGCATAAGTATTAGACTGAAAACTGATTTTAGGAGTGATGTAATAGCCCGGAGTAATTTGCGGTAGAGCCATCGCGCCCTTAATTACAGTTCGATCCGCTTGACTATATAAGTAACCAGCTGGAGCATAGGCTAAATTACTATTCACGTTATACGCAAAACGGGTGTAGTCAGTAGAAAAGGTAGTGGCAGGACCTGTTGGCAACGTCACATACTTGCCACTGACATCTGCCACCGCTGGAGTCAGTCGGTTGTTGTAAGACGCATTAATATTCGGCAATACATTGTAGGGGGACTGCACTGGGGCAGTTAGATCAGGCTGCAAAGTCTGGAAGGTGATTGCTTTTGCCGAAACATTCCAATTACTTAAGCTCCCCGTCAGCCCTTTCGTAGTCCCAACCTCCTGGCGAAACTGACTTGTAACGGCCCCCGCAATACTTTGCGAGAAATCCGTTGGATATAAATTGTCAGAAACACGGGACATGTTTGCATAACCTGACCACGCGCCTGGCATCGGAATACCGCCAGGACCTACACTCCCACTAAATACTTGTCGTTGTTGCCAGTCATACTTCCAGCGACTGGTACCGGTTTTTTTGTCGTAAGACATATATTCACCCATCGCAGTTCCGGAGTACTGAGTATCTAAGAAGCGATATTGAGCGCCGAGCATTGCACCGCGATGATTCATATAGCGGGGCAATAAAAGCAAGTCACGATTAGGGGCGATATTGACGTAGTAAGGCTGGGTAATATCAAGGCCGTTATTTGAGTTGTAGCCAGCGACCGGAGCAAGCAAACCAGTGCGACGTTGCCCTCCAGTAGGCGCAGTAAAGTAAGGGACGTATGCAATGGGCACATCAAAGAAGCGCATCACCCCATGGGTTCCAACCATTTCTTTTTGTTCATTATCAATTTCTATGGTGCTGGCTGAAAAATACCAATCCATATTTTGCGGAGTACATGTGGTGTACGTCGCTTTATCAAATACAAAAACATCGGCATTTTCAATTGTTAATTTTTTTGCAGTGCCATTGCCGCCGTTATCTCTCAATTCATATGCAGCCGTTTCCATGGAACCTTCGCGTGCATCAACTTTAAAAGTTCCCTTAGGTCCTTTAAAGGTTACATTTCCTTTAGAGAGCTCCGCATTCCCCAACAAATCGGCAACGTCAGTATCTGGGTTATAAGTAATTTCATCCGCTTTAATGACTCCGCCGTTGCGGCGAATTTGGGCTTGCCCTTTTAAATGCATATCGCGATCAACGACTCCATTAATGGAATCACTTGAGGTAAAGGTCAGGGCCTCTCCATCATTGATGGGTTTACCAACCCGAAGCTGATCATCCAACTTTAAAACAGTGACATTACCGCGATCCGGCAATAAAACGGTATTGGTATTAGCTTGTGTATTTGCAGGTAAAGGAGCGGGTGCTTGTGCACGTCCGCAGAGGGCAAATTGAAGCAATGCCACCCCCATCAAGACGCGCAGGGTTACATGCAAAAAAAGAGGGGCGCAAAGGCCGGCGCGACGGCGATAATGACTCATAGATCCAGACCCGCCTTATTATACGAATCGACCATGACTGACTCACGCTTAAACACCCTCCGTATCTGGCTAAAAGCCCTAGAAGCTAGCTGGCAATTAGATCTTGACTCTTTGGTGCCAGCCTCAGCTGATGCCAGCTTTCGACGCTATTTCCGAATTGAGTCCAAAAACCCCAATTTTGGGACCTTGATCGTGATGGACGCTCCACCCCAACATGAGCCTTTAGATGCCTTTATAAAGGTCGATTTATTACTCTCCGAGGCAGGCTTAAATGTGCCAAAAATCCTAGAGCAAAATCTTCCTGAAGGCTTCTTGCTATTAAACGATTTAGGCACCAAAACCTACTTAGCTGAGCTCAACAATGAGACGGCCGATCATCTTTATCAAGATGCCACTCATGCGCTAGTGCTCATGCAATTGGCAAGTAAACCAGGGGTTTTACCAAACTATGATGAAGCTCTTTTGCAAAGAGAGTTAGATTTATTTCCAGAGTGGTATCTAAAGAAGCATCTTGATATCAGTCTGAGCGAACAGCAAACAGAGCAACTCAAAAAATCTTTTGAACTCATTATTGAAAATAATTTAGCTCAAGCTAAAGTGTATGTGCACCGTGATTACCATTCTCGTAACTTGATGATCACTGAAAAAAATAATCCTGGGGTAATTGACTTTCAGGATGCAGTTTACGGACCCATTACTTATGACGCCTCTTCACTGTGGCGTGATGCTTACATTGCATGGCCAGAAGAACGTGTGATTGATTGGGTCATTAAATTTTGGGAAGAGGGTCGTAAAGCAGGATTACCAATGCCAAATGATTTTGGACAGTTCTATCGCGACTTTGAATGGATGGGTTTACAGCGCCACCTTAAAGTTTTGGGTATTTTTGCAAGACTCTTTCATCGTGATGGCAAAGATGGCTATATCAAGGACATTCCACTTGTACTGGAATACGCTATTGCGACAGCGAACCGTTATATTGAACTAAAACCATTGGCGCGGATTCTGGAATCTACTCGCATAAATCAAGCGTAATTCATAAACCATGAGTCAGCTCAATTCCATACCTTGTTTTTTACTAGCGGCTGGACGCGGTGAGCGCATGCGCCCCCTTACGGATGATTTACCAAAACCTTTACTCAGCATTCAAAGCAAATCTTTGCTGGAGTGGCATTTGGAGGCGCTGGCAAGGGCAAAGATTCAGGATGTAGTGATTAACCACGCTTGGTTGGGTGAAAAAATTGAGGTAGCCCTAGGCAACGGTCAGCAATTTGGTCTTCACATTCAATACTCCCCGGAAGGCAGGGCCCTCGAAACCGCTGGGGGTATTTGCAAGGCGCTCCCCATCATTGCGCCCAAAGACTACTTCTTAGTCATTAATGGGGATGTATTTAGCCCGAATCTACCAATTACCCAGCTTTTGGAAGCAGTCTCCAAGATGCGAATGGATGAAAGTATGCCTTTGGCCCACTTATTGATGGTTCCCAACCCAGTCCAGCACCCCGAGGGTGATTTTTACCTCCAAGGCACATCCGTTAGTAATACTGGGCCCAGCAGCGCTGAAAAGCTCACCTTTTCGGGAATTGGCATTTATCACAAAGACCTCTTCAAGGGCCTAGAATTCGGAGCCCCAGCTAAGCTCGCACCCCTATTAAGAACTGCAATGGAGCAAAATAAAGTGTCTGGTGAAAAATATCTCGGCCCATGGCACGATGTAGGCACACCACAACGCTTACAAGAGCTTAATGCGGCATATGAATAAAACGAATATTTTTCAGTTTCGTAGAAACCAATTAGCAGAACAAATCTTTGCCAAGACTGGCGGAGGCATTGCCGTCATCTCAACCGCCCCTGAGATTGCTCGCAACCGTGACAGTGAATTTCCTTATCGCCACGACAGTGACTTTTATTACTTAACCGGCTTTGAAGAGCCGGGTGCAACACTCGTCATGAAGGTTGATGGCAATGGGAAAAGTTTCCAACTGCAATCTCACTTATTTTGTAGACCCAAAGATCCTGAGCGAGAAATTTGGGATGGCATTCGCCTTGGCCCTGAAGCAGCGCCAGACGCTTTAGGCATTGATTACGCACACAGCAATAAAGAGTTGGATCAAAAGCTCGGTGACTTACTGGCCGATCAAGATGCGGTATTCATTCGCCTTGCTGAGAGCGCTGAAAATGACAGACGCCTTCGTCACTGGATGAAGCAGGTGCGTGGGCAAGCACGTTCTGGTGTAAATCCACCATCAGAATTTCATGATGTTGAAACGATGATTCATGAAATGCGTTTATTTAAAGATGTCCATGAAATTGACATCATGCGTCGCGCTGCAGAGATCTCCGCTCGTGCGCATATTCGCGCCATGCAAATCTGCAAGCCTGGCCTGCGTGAATATCAACTCGAAGCTGAATTACTGCATGAGTTCCGAAATAGCGGTTCGCAAAGCGTTGCCTACAACAGCATTGTTGCCGGCGGTGCCAATTCTTGCATTCTTCATTATCGCGCCGGCTCCACTGAATTACGTAGTGGCGAGCTTTGCCTGATTGATGCGGGTTGTGAACTCGACGGTTATGCATCAGACATTACGCGCACCTTTCCAGTCAACGGAAAATTTACAGGGCCGCAACGCGCCTTGTATGACATCACCTTAGCCGCACAGGAAGCTGCAATTGCGATGACTAAGCCTGGTAATACCTTTATGCAGCCACATGAGGCGGCACTTAAAGTGCTTACCCAAGGTCTACTGGATGAAAAGCTTCTTAAACTTACAGAGTTAGGCTCTTTAGAAAATGCTATTGAGACTGGAGCCTATCGTCGCTTCTACATGCATCGCACATCCCACTGGCTAGGCATGGATGTCCATGATGTGGGCTCCTACCGTGAAGCTAGCCAAAATCTATCAAACGATGAAAAGCCTTGGCGCATTCTCAAAAGCGGTATGGTGATTACGGTGGAACCAGGACTCTATGTCAGACCCGCTGCTGATATTGATGAGGCATTTTGGAATATTGGTATTCGCATTGAAGATGACGCTGTCATCCATGATTCTGGGTGTGAATTGATTTCTCGAGGTGTGCCTGTCAAGGCCGATGAAATCGAAGCACTCATGAAGAGTGCTTAAGACCACCCCAATAAAAATGAACTCATCTCATTGCGATATCTTGATTCAAGGCGGTGGTCCAGTTGGGCTTGCTTGTGCTGCCTGGACCTTGCAGAAATTTCCTGGAGCAAAAATAGTTTTGCTTGACCGCAACCCCGTAAATGACGACGATCTTGCAAGTGCCGACAGCCGAGGCATTGCCCTCTCGCACGGTAGCAAACTTTTGCTCGATACGATTAATGCATGGCCAAAAGAGTTTGCAGAAATTCATCGAGTGCATGTTTCGCAAGCGGGTCGCTTTGGCCGCGCGCTGATGACGCGTGAAGAGCTTAAGCAAGATGCGCTAGGGCACATTATTCGTTATCGCGACATTCATATGGCTCTGCGTCACGCCTTACGTGCTATTCAAGCAAAGAGCCCTAACTTCGCCTGGAAGCACATCAATAAGGATGCCGATGAAAACAGCATCCATGCTCAATGTATCGTGCACGCTGAGGGCGGTTTATTTAAGACGCAAGACTGGGTTGAATCTGGACGCGATTATGGGCAGTCAGCCCTCGTAGGCTTAGTTGAGGTTGAGAATGCGGAACCTCATCAAGCTTGGGAACGTTTTACTGCAGAAGGCCCGTTAGCCGTTTTACCAAGTCACTACGGACATAATATTTTGAATCTGGTTTGGTGTGGTTCGCCAGAATCTTCGCAGCATCGTTTGCAACTGAGTGACACAGATTTCTTAGTTGAACTACAAAAAGAATTTGGTTCACGGATTGGACGCTTTCTGAAAATTCAAGATCGTCGTTTATATGAACTTGGCTTGAACTATCGCAAAGAGATTACTCATGACAATGAGGTTTGGATTGGCAATGCCGCTCAAACTTTGCACCCTGTAGCGGGCCAAGGTTTGAACTTAGGATTGCGAGATGCCTTTCTGCTAGCAGAAAAATTGGTTGGGGTATTTTCTGGTTCGACGGAGGAGCAATCTCCTGTAGATGTCCAAAATGCACTGCAGAGTTATGCCCGAAGTCGCAAAGCTGATAGAAAAACCACTATTGGACTTACAGACTTCATGGCCAGAGTATTTACATCCAATTTAGCCCCCGTTGTTGCGGCTCGTGGATTGGCTTTAAGTGCCCTTCAGTGGCTTCCGCCGTTCAAGACAGCCTTAGCACGCCAGATGATGTTTGGTAGGCGCTAAAGGCCTTAAATTGCCCCCAAAATATAAGCATTCTCCATTTGATCTGTAGCAAGCAATCTGCCTAAAAATTAGGCAGATTTGGGTCTGACTGTGCTAAAGTGTCATGCTTTCCGCACACGCCCTTTCAGATGAACATTGGTCCTCACCTCCTCGCAAATAAGTTATTTGTGGCCCCTATGGCTGGGGTAACGGATCGCCCATTTAGACAGCTTTGCAAGAAGTTGGGAGCCGGGTATGCCGTTTCTGAAATGGTGGCCTCCAATGCGCTACTTTGGAAAAGCGAAAAGACTCAACGTCGCGCCAACCATGTTGGCGAATTTAAACCGATTGCCGTTCAAATTGCCGGGGCTGACCCCGCGATGATGGCGGCAGCGGCAAAAATTAACGTCGATCACGGCGCTCAAATTATTGACATCAACATGGGTTGCCCAGCCAAGAAAGTTTGTAATGTTGCGGCTGGCTCTGCCTTATTACGTGACGAGCCTTTGGTGCAGCAAATTCTAGAAGCAGTTGTAAATGCTGTTGGTATCGGACCGGATGCAGTACCAGTTACTTTGAAAATTCGTACGGGCTGGGATCGCGAACATAAGAATGCTATTGAGATAGCGCGTCTTGCAGAAAAATCTGGCATCTCCATGCTGACCGTCCATGGTCGCACGAGAGCAGATCTGTATCACGGTGAAGCTGAATATGAAACGATTACCGCAGTCAAAAATAGTGTGGACATTCCAGTAGTGGCTAATGGCGATATCACTAGCCCAGAAAAGGCAGAGCAAGTCTTAAAGCTCACCGGCGCTGATGCCATCATGATTGGACGAGCTGCTCAAGGGCGTCCTTGGATATTCCGTGAGATCAATCACTATCTCGAAACGGGTGGCAAGCTACCAACCCCGGAAATCAATGAGATTCAGGCCATCATGAATGGGCATCTACTCGACCACTACGAATTCTATGGCGAGCATATTGGCCTTCGTACTGCACGTAAGCATATTGGCTGGTATTGCAAGGGTTTGCGTGATTCACATGCTTTCCGTCAGCGCATGAATACCGCCGACGATTGCAAAACCCAACTGCAAATGGTCAATGATTATTTTGACGAAATGAAATCCCATTCTGACCGCTTGTTATTTTTGGAAGCGGCATAGTTCTAGCTTAATTTAGTTTCTTTATTTATTTTTTTGTTTTTGTATTGATAGATTGTTATGACCAATAAGCACCCGATTACCGAATGTATTGAAACCCAACTGCAGGGTTACCTGAATGACCTCAAAGGAACTGCACCAACTGATATCTATGACATGGTATTGGCTGTTGTTGAAAAACCGATGCTGGAATTAGTGATGCAGCATGCCAAGCAAAATCAATCACTGGCAGCGCAGTATTTGGGTATTAATCGCAACACCCTGCACAAGAAGTTGGTTGAACATCAACTTCTGAAGTAACCGCAAACTTTACTAATAACAAAGCCATTTTTTAAATTAAGCTCCGAAAACCATGATCCGTACAGCCCTACTCTCCGTCTCCGATAAAAATGGCATCGTGCCTTTTGCTAAAGCCCTCCACGAACAAGGTATTAAGCTCATTTCTACTGGCGGCACAGCAAAACTCTTGGCCGAAAACAATCTGCCTGTTGTCGAAGTTTCTTCTTTAACGAAATTTCCGGAGATGCTGGATGGTCGCGTTAAGACCCTCCACCCGATGGTGCATGGCGGCTTATTAGCTCGTAGAGATTTTCCAGAGCATATGGCAGCCCTGAAAGAGCATGGCATAGACACCATTGATATGCTCGTGATTAATCTTTACCCCTTCAATGAAACAGTCGCTAAGGAAAGCTGCTCATTCGAAGATGCCGTTGAGAACATTGATATCGGCGGCCCAGCAATGCTTCGTGCAGCAGCCAAAAATCACAAAGACGTTACTGTATTGATCTCACCAGAAGATTACGCTCCAGTCTTAGCCGAAATGAAGGCCAACAAGAATGTCGTTTCTTACAAAACCAATTTAGCTTTAGCCAAAAAAGTATTTGCGCATACCGCGCAATACGATGGTGCGATTGCTAACTATCTCTCAGCATTAGGTGATGATCTCGATCACAAAGCCCGATCTGCTTACCCAGAGACTTTGCACCTTGCCTTCGAAAAAGTACAAGAGATGCGTTACGGCGAGAACCCGCACCAATCTGCAGCGTTCTACAAAGATATTTTCTCTGTCGATGGCGCACTAGCCAATTACAAACAGTTGCAAGGGAAAGAACTTTCTTACAACAATATTGCCGACGCAGATTCTGCCTGGGAATGCGTTAAGAGCTTTACCGGTAATGCCGGTGGTGCATCAGCTTGTGTCATCATCAAGCACGCCAACCCTTGTGGCGTCGCTGTTGGCGCCTCAGCCCTTGAAGCCTATCAAAAAGCCTTCAAGACTGATCCGAGCTCTGCCTTTGGCGGCATCATTGCCTTTAACGTGCCCTGCGATGGCGCTGCAGCTGAAGCCATCTCCAAGCAATTTGTCGAAGTATTGATTGCGCCTAGCTTTAGCGATGAAGCCAAAGCGATCTTTGCTGCGAAACAAAATGTACGCCTTCTAGAGATTCCATTGGGCACCGCATTTAATACCTTTGATTTCAAGCGTGTTGGTGGTGGTTTGCTTGTGCAATCCCCCGATGCTAAGAATGTTCTCGAAAGTGAAATGCGTGTTGTGAGCAAGCGCCTACCAACTCCAAGCGAAATGCACGACATGATGTTTGCTTGGCGAGTTGCGAAGTTTGTGAAGTCCAATGCCATTGTGTATTGCGCTAACGGCATGACCCTGGGTATTGGCGCAGGCCAAATGAGCCGCGTAGACTCTGCGCGCATGGCTAGCATCAAGGCTGAGAACGCTGGCTTAAGCCTCAAAGGCTCTGCAGTAGCAAGTGATGCCTTCTTCCCGTTCCGTGATGGCTTAGATGTCGTTGTGAATGGTGGCGCAAGCTGCGCAATTCAGCCTGGTGGCAGTATGCGTGATGATGAAATCATTGCTGCAGCAAATGAGCATGGCATTGCCATGATCTTTACTGGCACACGTCACTTCCGTCACTAAGCAACAGAAGTAGACGGAAATATAAAGCTACTATGCGCTGGATAGGAATCGACCCAGGTTTACGGACTACCGGTTTTGGTGTGATTGATGTTGATGGCCAAAAACTGACATACGTTGCCTCTGGGACGATTGAGAGTGGTGATCCAGCCAAAGGCTTGCCTGAACGCTTAGGCGCCCTCTATGCAGGCGTTAAGGAAGTTCTAGAGACCTATCGACCTGAGTCTGCTGCCATCGAGGAAGTCTTCTTAAACGTCAACCCTCGCTCCACACTCATGTTAGGTCAGGCTCGGGGCGCAGTCATTGCCGCCCTCGTTTCAGAAAAACTCCCTGTAGCCGAATACAGCGCACTTCGGGTAAAGCAAGCGATTGTGGGTACAGGTCGCGCAGCCAAGCCACAGGTGCAGGAGATGGTGAAGCGCTTACTTAGACTTAATCGTGCCCCAGGGACTGATGCTTCTGATGCGCTTGGCGTTGCTATTTGCGCCGCCCATCATGCGCAGATGCCAAAAGCAATTACTGCAGCTTTGGCACCTAAGCTAGCGCCCAAGAAACGCAGCAAGTAAAAATACACATCACAGGTTAAGATCTCTACATGATTGGTCGTATTCAAGGTACTCTCGTTTCAGTTCACCCTCCTCGCCTTTTGGTCGATTGCCAAGGGATTGGTTATGAGGTTGATGTACCCATGAGTACTTTGTATCAGCTGCCTCAGGCTGGTCAAAAAATTACCCTGCTAACACATTTTCAAGTACGCGAAGATGCGCAGCAACTCTTTGGGTTTGCCACTGAAACTGAGCGTGAAGCATTTAGACAACTGATTAAGATTAGCGGTGTTGGTTCCCGCACAGCACTAGCAGTCCTCTCCGGCATGAGTGTTAACGAACTGGCGCAAGCTATTGCGCTTCAAGAAGCTGGACGTCTCACACAAGTGCCTGGCATCGGCAAGAAGACTGCTGAGCGTCTCTGCCTAGAGCTCAAAGGCAAGCTAGCTCCAGACTTAGGCATTACAGGCGAAAAACCTCAGGCGCTTGAAGCTAGCAGCGAAGTATTGCAAGCGCTCTTGGCGCTAGGTTATTCAGAAAAAGAAGCGCTTTTAGCACTCAAGCAAATTCCACCCGATATCAGTGTTTCTGATGGCATCCGTATGGGATTGAAGTATCTATCTAAAGCCTAATAGCCAAACGGCACTAAACTCTCAGCATGGCAATACATACAGAAGACCTCAGCTCAATCCCTGAAGATTTACCGGAAGGTAATGCCCGCATTGTGAGCGGTGCAGCAGGCAATACTGAAGCCGTCTTTGAAAGAGCCCTTCGCCCTAAACAACTCGATGAGTATGTTGGCCAAACTAAGGCCAGAGCGCAATTAGAGATTTTCATCAGCGCCACGAGAGCGCGCCAAGAAGCCCTAGATCACGTTCTCTTGTTTGGGCCTCCTGGACTTGGTAAAACTACTCTTGCTCACATCATTGCAAGAGAGCTCGGTGTGAACTTACGTCAGACCAGCGGTCCTGTTCTAGACAGGCCAGGAGATCTTGCCGCTTTACTCACTAATTTAGAAGAAAACGATGTTCTCTTTATTGATGAGATTCATCGTCTATCTCCAGTAGTGGAAGAAATTCTATATCCCGCACTTGAGGATTACAGCCTAGACATCATGATCGGCGAAGGTCCTGCAGCGCGCAGTGTAAAGATTGATCTCAAACCTTTCACACTCATTGGCGCAACTACACGTGCCGGCATGCTAACCAATCCACTGCGTGATCGCTTTGGTATCGTGGCCAGACTTGAGTTTTACACCACTGAAGAGCTCACCAAAATTATTAATCGTTCAGCCAGCTTACTCAAGGCTGATATTGATCCAGAAGGCTCAATAGAGATTGCAAAGCGTGCTCGTGGCACTCCGCGCATTGCTAACCGCCTATTACGCCGCGTACGTGACTATGCAGAAGTAAAAGGCACTGGCACCATTACTAAGGCTATGGCGGATGCTGCGCTCAAGATGCTGGATGTGGATCCGAGTGGCTTTGATGTGATGGATCGAAAACTCTTAGAGGCTATCTTGCACAAGTTTGATGGTGGCCCAGTAGGCATTGATAACTTGGCAGCAGCGATTGGCGAGGAACGCGACACGATTGAAGATGTTCTGGAGCCCTATTTAATTCAACAGGGTTACTTGCAAAGAACCTCAAGAGGCAGAGTGGCAACCCGCCAGGCTTATGAGCACTTTGGATTAACACCGCCAAGTGGCAGTGCTAGCTTAGATATTTAAGCTAGGGTCACTTTAGCAAACTTACGTTTACCTACTTGTACTACGTAAGTTCCAGCCTCAAGCTTTAATTGCTTATCAGCAACGGTTGCGCCATCAATCTTCACACCGTTTTGCTCAATATTACGATTGGCTTCTGATGTGGATGGAGCCAAGCCAGCGGCTTTCAGGAGATTGGCGATTTGCATTGGCGCGCCCGAGAGACTTACTTCTGGAATGTCATCAGGAACACCGCCCTTAGCGCGGTGATTAAAGTCTTCTAAGGCTTTTTCCGCCGCGGCTTGCGAATGAAAACGCGCCACGATTTCCTGTGCGAGCAAGACTTTGCAATCTTTTGGATTGCGACCCGCAGCAACCTCTTGCTTCATCAGATCAATTTCCGCCATTGGGCGGAATGACAGCAATGTGAAGTAGTCCCACATCAAATCATCCGAAATGCTGAGGAGCTTGCCAAACATATCACCAGCAGGCTCGCTGATGCCAATGTAATTACCTTTGGACTTACTCATCTTCTCAACGCCATCAAGACCAACGAGGAGTGGCATCGTCAAAATACATTGAGGCTCTTGGCCATACTCACGCTGGAGTTCACGACCAACTAGCAGATTGAACTTTTGATCTGTACCGCCCAACTCTAAATCACTCTTGAGTGCAACAGAGTCATAGCCCTGCATCAATGGGTATAAAAACTCATGAATCGAAATCGGCACACCATTGCGATAGCGCTTAGTAAAATCATCACGCTCGAGCATACGAGCAACAGTATGTTTAGCAGCCAACTGAATCATGCCACGTGCGCCCAAAGGATCACACCACTCACTGTTGTAGCGCACTTCAGTCTTAGAAGGATCGAGCACCATGCTGGCTTGACGATAGTAAGTCTCTGCATTGACAGCGATTTCTTCTGCGGTCAATGGCGGACGGGTAGCATTACGACCTGATGGATCACCAATCATGCTCGTAAAGTCACCGATCAAGAAAATAACGGTATGACCTAAGTCTTGTAACTGGCGTAACTTATTCAAAACAACGGTGTGTCCCAGATGAATATCAGGAGCCGTAGGATCTAAACCTAATTTAATCCTGAGTGGAGTCTTGGTAGCCTGGCTACGAGCAAGTTTCTGAACCCAGTCTGCCTCAACCAATAGCTCATCACAGCCACGTTTGGTGACTTCGAGCGCCGCAAAGACTTCAGGGGTCAAAGGATATTTTTGTTCTGGTTTAGCCGTCATGCTGATTCGGATTGCTGATTCAGTTAAATTAGTAGTTAAATTGCTAAAGCATAATTGTCGCATTCCTGAGAGCTACATGAACAAACCCCATTCCCTCTATATTGGCCTAATGTCTGGCACTAGCCTGGATGGGATAGATGCCGTTCTAGCCAAGATAGGCCCTAATGGGGAAGCTAGTGCGCAAGACGCCATTAGCACCCCTTTCTCGCCGGAGCTCCGTAAAGCCTTATCTGAGCTCCAAAGCCCTGGCCCAAATGAGCTCCACAGGGAAAAACAGGCAGGAAATGCTTTGGCCTTAGCTTATACAGAAGCCGTCCATCAGTTACTCAAGAAAGCTAAGCTCCAGCCCTCAGATATCACCGCCATCGGAGCACATGGACAAACGATTCGCCACCAACCGCATCTGGGTGATATGGCATACACACATCAAACTCTTAATCCCGCTCTCTTGGCAGAAAAAACAGGCATTGATGTGATTGCTGATTTTAGAAGTCGGGATTTAGCTGCGGGTGGACACGGTGCACCTTTGGTTCCCGCATTTCATGCGCAACAATTTATAGAAGATAAATATTTAGCCATTCTTAATATCGGTGGCATCGCTAATCTCACCTTACTTCCTAAGAATGGCGAAGTAACTGGTTTTGATTGTGGTCCAGGCAATATGCTGATGGACGCCTGGATACACGAACATCAAGGTAATGCCTATGATGAAAATGGTAATTGGGCATTACAAGGCAAAGTCAACGAAGCACTACTTGCAAAAATGTTATCTGATTCTTTCTTTGCAAAAGTTCCACCGAAGAGCACTGGTAGAGACGACTTTCATCTTGCTTGGTTACAAGAAAACTTGAATGGTGAAAATCATCTTTGCGAAGATGTGCAAGCTACATTGCTACACCTGACAGCCCACTCAGCCCTCGAAGCTTTAGCTTGTTATGCCCCGCAAACCCAGAAGCTGATTATCTGTGGAGGCGGTGCCAGAAATAGTGCCTTGATGAATTTATTCAAAGTGAAGTCACAGCATTTCTTCAAAAAGCCATTAGAAATTACTACAAGTGAGTTGGCAGGAATTGATCCGCAGCTTGTGGAAGGCCTTGCCTTTGCATGGCTTGCGTGGGCCCATAAAGAAAAACGGCCAGCAAATTTGCCAGCCGTTACGGGAGCGAAGGGCCCTAGAATTCTAGGTGCTTACTATCCTGCTTAATTACAAATTAATTAAGCAGAGAAAGAAGATCCGCAGCCACAAGTAGTTTGCGCATTTGGATTCTTAATCACAAACTGTGATCCGTTGATGTCTTCTTTGTAATCAATCTCAGCGCCAACTAAATATTGGAAGCTCATTGAATCTACTAATAAAGTAACGCCATTCTTTTCAAAGAGAGTGTCATCTTCATTTACAGCATCATCAAATGTGAAGCCATACTGAAATCCTGAGCAACCACCACCTTGTACGAATACGCGCAATTTCAACTCTGGATTACCTTCTTCAGCAATCAAGTCCGCCACTTTCGCAGCAGCGCTATCCGTGAACACCAATGGGGTTGGTGGCTCGGCTAAATCTTGTGCAGGTTGTGTAGCTAATTCAGTCATGATTTACTCCTAATTCAAAAGGCAATGTCTTATTTTAGGCTTTTAATGGCCAGTTTGCTGAAGGGGTATTCCTTATGAAATTAAGGAGATACAGCAATCTGGGTAAGGCCTGTCGTCTCCGGGAAGCCAAACATGAGGTTCATGCACTGAACTCCCTGGCCTGAAGCACCCTTCACCAAGTTGTCTTCCACCACCAAAATAACTAAAGTATCACCGCCGCCTGGACGATGAATTGCAATCCGAATGCCATTGCTACCCCTTACAGAACGTGTTTCTGGGTGACTACCTGCCGGCATCACATCCACAAAAGGCTCGTCTTTATAGAAGCTCTCATAAAGCTTTTGGTAATCAACGTCTTTACCAGCCTCAGTCAAGCGGACATACAAAGTCGAATGAATACCTCTAATCATTGGCGTTAAATGTGGCACAAAGGTTAGCCCAATTTGATCATGGCCAGCAATTGCTTTTAAGCCCTGCTCGATCTCCGGGAGATGACGGTGGCCTTTGACGCTATAGGCTTTAAAGTTATCAGCTGCTTCAGACAATAGTGTGCCAATCTCCGCTTTCCGGCCAGCACCAGAAGTACCTGACTTTGAGTCAGAAATAATGTGATTGCCATCGATCAGTTGTTTACCCCCGGTCGATTTAGGTGACAGCAAAGGCGCTAGACCCAGCTGTACAGAAGTTGGATAGCAACCCGCCAAACCAACTACGCGCGCTTTCTTAATGGCATCACGATTGATCTCTGGCAAGCCATAAACTGCCTCAGCCAAAATTTCTGGGCAAGTATGCTCCATGCCATACCACTTTGCGAACTCTTTGACATCCTTCAAACGAAAATCTGCGGCAAGATCCAAAATTTTCACATTGTTAGCGAGCAATTCTTTTGCCTGTGCCATCGCAACACCATGTGGGGTTGCGAAGAACACCACATCACATTCACTAAGCTTAGCTTCATCAGGCGTTGTAAATTTCAGAGCAACACGGCCACGCAAAGATGGAAACATCTCAGCCACTGGCATGCCAGCTTCTGTGCGAGAAGTAATTGCAGTGAGCTCTACCTCAGGATGCTGCGCCAATAAACGCAACAACTCCACTCCGGTATATCCAGTGCCACCTACGATGCCAACTTTAATCATGCCATTCTCCAAAATACCGATCATGCGAAGTTTCTTTTAAAACTTCTGAATACCTCAATTGTAGAAACAAAAAGGGCCGCTTGCGCGACCCTTTCGATAAAACTTAAGCGACTGAAAGAATTAGCGCTTGCTGAACTGCTTACGACGACGCGCGCCGTGCAGACCAACTTTTTTACGCTCAACTTCACGAGCATCACGAGTTACCAAGCCTGCTTTAGACAGGGCTGGCTTCAAGGCGTTGTCGTAGTCGATCAATGCACGAGTAACACCGTGACGAACCGCACCAGCTTGGCCAGTTTCACCGCCACCGGAAACGTTTACTTTGATATCAAAGGTCGTTAAGTGGGCTGTGAGAGCCAAAGGCTGACGAGCAATCATGCGTGATGTTTCACGAGCAAAATAGGCATCGATAGGCTTACCATTAACAATGATTTCGCCTTTGCCAGATTTAATAAATACACGCGCCACAGAACTCTTGCGACGACCAGTACCGTAATTCCAATTTCCGTAATTAATAGCCATTTGGGTTCCTTAAATCTCTAACGCTTTAGGCTGTTGAGCCGTGTGCGGATGATTAGCGTCGCCATAAACTTTCAATTTCTTGATCATGGCATAGCCTAGTGGGCCTTTTGGCAACATACCCTTCACAGCCTTCTCCAAAGCGCGACCTGGGAAACGGTCTTGCATCTTGTCGAAGTTAGTCGAGCTAATACCACCTGGGTATCCGCTGTGACGGTAATAAATTTTGTTCAAGCCTTTTGTGCCTGTGACACGGAGCTTAGATGAATTGATGACAACGATAAAGTCGCCAGTATCAACGTGTGGGGTGTATTCAGGCTTGTGCTTGCCGCGTAGACGGAGTGCCACTTCACTGGCGACACGACCGAGGACTTTGTCCGTAGCGTCAATCACGAACCATTCATGCACTACCTCATGGGATTTTGCAGAAAAAGTTTTCATGATTTCTCAAATTGTTATAGTCAAAAAAATTACCCCAACCAAACTACGTCCACCTTGGCCCTGCTTATATTTGCAAGCTCGCAGATTCTGCAATTCAACTGGTACAACAAATTACCGCTGACCGGCTCGGTAATTCAGTAAAGCCTTGAATTGTAACCTAAAAAAAACCCAGGAACGAGTCCTGGGTTGGAATCCACCTATGTTTGGGTGGAGGAGACACTGGGAGGTAAGTCGCAGTCTTATACAAGACTGACTACCAATATGGTTATTCTACACAAGGAGCATGGTGCAACGCAAGAATATTGACCAAAATCAATATTCTTATGTTGCTGTGCAGCAACTTAATTTCTCATAAAATAGGTAAACTATTGATAATATTGATTAATTTAGTAAGTTAGGGGTCACTAATAATGGAATGTCGAGTAAGTTGGTTGGGTAATGGCGGCATGGCTTTTTCTGCAGAAACGGGCAGCGGCCACCTCGTAAACATGGATGGCGCCCCTGAAGCTGGTGGCAAAAACCTCGCCCCGAGGCCAATGGAGCTCCTTTTGGCCGGCGCAGGCGGTTGCTCTGCATTTGATGTGGTTTTAATCCTACAAAGGGCCCGTCAGGCCATTAGTGGCTGTGAAGTGGCTCTCCAGGCCGAAAGAGCAACCGAAGACCCCAAAGTCTTCACGAAGATCAATTTGCACTTTACGGTCAAAGGAAAAGATTTGGATCAGGCAAAGGTAGATCGCGCCGTCAAACTTTCTCATGAAAAGTATTGCTCAGCGACCACTATGTTGGCTAAAACTGCAGAACTGACTTACAGCGTCGAAATCATTTCAGAATAAGTGCAGAGTCAATCGATAAGCCGGATTCTGTCGCCTAGATTTGCATCTAGGGGCAATCATTCCTCTAGGCCGGCAGTTACCTGACGGCTCAAGCTCCCTACCCGCAGACTCAGCGGGACGCCTCATCGCCTGCTTACTTGGGATTGCTCCAGGTGGAGGTTACCGCGTTTCACCGTAACTAAATACGCTCGTCTCTGTGGCCCTATTCCTCACGTCGCCGTGGATGGCCGTTAGCCATCACCCTTCCCTATGGAGTCCGGACTTTCCTCCCCCTCAATAAAGAGGCGGCGATTGCCCAATTGACTCTGCGCCTGCAGTCTAACGCAGTCAGGCCAATTTGGCTAAGAAAGTAATGATTTGTGCTTTTTAAGCGAGTGACCAGGCGATGATTTCGCCAGCACGCAGCGGAACGATAGTGGCATCACCCAATGGCAATTCAGCAGGAATACTTTGCGCTTGCTTTACCAGAGTAATTTTTTTGCTATTGCGTGGCAATGAGTAGAAGTCTGGGCCAAAGAAACTCGCAAAGCCTTCTAACTGATTTAACTTACCAACACTCTCAAATGCCTCGGCATATAAACCTAAAGCATTAAAGGCGCTGTAACAACCCGCACAACCACAGGCAGCCTCCTTGGCGCCTTTGGCATGAGGAGCGCTATCGGTACCTAAGAAGAAGCGAGCATTTCCACTGGTTGCAACTTCCAATAAAGCAACGCGATGTTCTTCACGCTTGAGCACAGGCAAACAATAATTGTGAGGACGAATGCCGCCAGCAAAAATAGCATTGCGATTCATGAGCAGATGCTGCGGAGTAATCGTGGCAGCAATCGTATTCTTTCCACCCGTCGCCGCATCACGCACATAGTGGGCCGCCTGCTTAGTAGTGATGTGCTCAAACACAATCTTGAGCTCAGGAAAGTGTTTGCGAAGAGGCTCTAACACCGTGTCAATAAAGACCGCTTCACGATCAAAGATGTCAATTTCAGTGCCAGTTACTTCACCATGCACTAAGAGCGGCATACCAACAGCTTGCATCGCTTCTAATGCCGCATGACAATGTTTGAGATCACTGACACCAGCATCACTATTCGTCGTTGCGCCTGCAGGGTATAGCTTAAATGCTACGATGCCTGCAGTCTTGGCCTTACGAACTTCGTCTGCAGAAGTATTGTCAGTGAGATACAAAGTCATTAAAGGCGTGAAGTCACTAACCCCCAGAGACTTTAAATTCGATTCAATGCGAGCTTGATAGGCTTTAGCTAAATCCACAGTAGTTACTGGTGGCTTGAGATTGGGCATGATGATCGCACGTGCAAATTGACGCGCAGTGTCTGCCAACACATCTTTCATCACTTCACCATCACGAATGTGTAAATGCCAATCATCTGGCTGAATCAGTTGAATTTGTGTGGGGCTATTAGGCATATTATTTATCGAGCAAGATGATGCGGAAATCATTCACATTGGTAAGTGTAGGTCCAGTTTCCACTAAAGCGCCTAATTGTGCAAAGAAGCCATAGCAATCATGTGCTGATAAGAATTTCTTTGGAACCAGACTTGCCGTATGGCTAGATTGACGAACAGTGCCATCAAACCAGGCTCCAGCATTCTTCTCGCTGCCATCAATACCATCGGTATCAGCGGCTAAAGCAGCTATTTTTGGCAAATCAGCACTAGCAGCCAAGAGTGAAAGCAGGTATTCACTGCAACGACCACCACGGCCTTTAACTCCAACTGGAATAGTAACGGTGCACTCGCCACCAGAAATCAAAGCTATGGGCTTATCAATTCCCTTTGCGATTTGGTCACGCGCCAAGGCAGCCTGCTTGATACCAATATCTTGCGCCTCACCAGTTATCGTATCGCCTAGAACAATAGGCTCATAACCTTGAGTGCGCACATAGTCTGCAGCAGCCTCTAAACTTTTATACGCTGTAGCAATCACATGGTTGGCCACTTGAGCAGAAATTAAATCAGAATTTTTCAGGGTCTCCGGCTTTTCACCAGCCAAACCTTGCTTAAGATGATTCAATACTGATCCAGGAATAACCGAATCATCCAAATCATATTTTTGCAAAATATTGAGCGCATCTAAATACGTTGAATAGTCTGCAGCACATGGGCCGCTAGCAATATCCGCTGGCGAATCACCCGTGACATCAGAAATTAGCAAGGCCTCTACTCGTGCGCCACGGGCAATAGCTACTCTAGCTAAATTGCCACCCAAGATTGCAGATAAATGTTTACGCACCACATTCATTTCTTCGATAGGTGCGCCACTACGCAAAAGTGCTTCCGTGGTCTTGCGCATGTCATCAATCGAGATACCTTCCTGCGGCAGGGTAAGAAGGCTTGATCCACCGCCAGATACCAAGGCAATTAATACATCACCCTGCTTCAGGGTATTTGTTAGCGCTAAGACCTCTTTAGCTCCACCCATGCCAGCCTGATCGGGCACTGGATGGCCAGCTTCTACGATCTTAATGAAGGAAGTTGGTGAGTTGTGACCATAACGCGTCAGTACAACGCCCTCTAACTTCACCTGTGGCCAATGAGATTTGGCATAAGCTTCCAATGCACTAGCCATCGAAGCGCTAGCCTTACCTGCACCCACTACCAAACATCTGCCCTTGGGCTCTTGCCCGACTGAAAATATCTTTGCTAAGTACTGGGGAACAATGACTTGTGGATCAGCAACTGCCACCGCAGCAGCAAAAGCATTTTTAAGAATTGCTTCTTTACTTGCTGAAATAGAGGGTGAAGAACTGTTTTGAGTCATCCGGCTATTTTAATCAACAGTGGCACGCTCTTGCATCTGCCACATCTCTGCGTATCTTCCTTGAGCTGAAAGCAACTCTTCGTGAGTTCCTCGTTCCACAATCTGACCGCGGTCCATGACTAAAATTTGATCTGCATGAATAATGGTAGATAGTCGATGAGCAATAATGAGCGTCGTCCGGTTCTTGGCCAAACTGAGTAGCTCTTCCTGAAAAGCACGCTCTGTTTTGGAATCTAAAGCTGAAGTCGCCTCATCAAAAATCAACATGGCCGGTTTCTTGAGGAGCGTTCGTGCAATCGCCACGCGCTGTTTCTCGCCCCCAGATAGCTTTAAGCCCCTCTCGCCGACCTGAGTGTCATAGCCGTCTGGCAAGCGCTTAATAAAGCCATCGATTTGAGCTGCCCTAGCCGCCTCTTGGACCTCTTCAATCGTTGCAGAAGGATCGCCATAGGCAATGTTGTAACCAATCGTGTCATTGAATAAAACGGTGTCTTGCGGAACGATGCCGATTGCTTTACGCAAGCTAGCCTGCGTCACATCTTGAATATTCTGTCCAGCGATCAGAATTTCTCCTGACTGCACATCATAAAAACGGAATAGTAATCTGGCGAGAGTACTTTTACCTGCGCCACTTTGACCCACTACTGCAGTAATAGTTCCAGCAGGAATATTGAAGCTGACATCACGCAGAATTTCACGCTTAGCATCATAGTGAAACGAGACATGCTCAAACCTGACGTCCGGGCCATGTCCCTGGTCATGAACTTGTAGCGGCCTTACATCTGGAGAATCGGCAATCTCTTTATCGGTATTCAGCAAAGAAAACATCCGATCCATATCAGTCAATGACTGCTTAATTTCACGATATATCACCCCTAAGAAATTGAGTGGGATATAGAGTTGAATCATTAAGGTATTTACCAGCACCAGATCGCCCAAAGTCATCGTGCCATTGACAACGCCAACGGTAGCGCGCCATAGAATCAACATTAAGCCGGTAGCAATAATGACCTGCTGACCAAGATTTAATACGGCCAAGGTCTTTTGTGATTTAACAGCAGCGGATTGATAGCGCAGCAAGTTTTCATCGTAACGTCTGGCCTCAAAGGCCTCGTTACCGAAATACTTGACTGTTTCAAAATTCAAGAGCGAATCAATAGCCTTTTGATTAGCCTTTGAATCCATATCATTCATAGTGCGACGATAATGGGTACGCCACTCAGTAACCATTACCGTAAAAATAATATAGAGGACTAAGGCTATGAATGTAATTGCGGCAAACCAAATATCATATGAATAGGCAAGGTAGCCCAACACCAAACAAAACTCAATTACTGTTGGCAAGATGCTGTAGAGCGAGTACGAGATGAGAGACTGAATACCACGGGTGCCACGCTCGATATCTCGACTCACGCCACCCGTCTGACGGGCCAGATGAAAGCTCAGCGCGAGTGAATGCAAATGCTCAAAGACTTGAAGCGCGACTTTACGCACTGCATTCTGGGTAACCTTGGCAAATAAAGCTTCACGCAACTCTGTAAACAAGGATGCGGAAATTCTTAATAAGCCATAAGCCAGAATAATTCCCAAGGGAACAACCAAAAGGGCTTGAGGAGAGCTTGCCTTGATATCCAAAGAGTCAATTAACTCTTTCATCACAATCGGAATGCCCAGATTAACTACCTTAGCGGCAATCAGGCAGCTCAGGGCAATGATTACCCGAAAGCGATACTCCACAAGATAGGGAAGAAGATCGCGAATGACACGCCAGTCACCGCGCCCTGGTGTTTTTGAATCTGCGCTACCGTGATGATGTCCTGATGAATGTCTCATCGCTTTATCTTATTCCTAATTGGCTATTTGACTCGGCTTAGTTCGCCGCCAAAAATTTCAAAATAGCTTCACCATTGCTAGGAGAAAAACATTTCTTAGCAGCCTCTTCGTAAGGTAGCCACTCATATGCAACATGCTCTCTGGGGGTAAGTGTGATTGGAGTGCTATCTGGAACTTCTAGCGCAAACCAGTGCTCGATATTTCGGGTAACGCCTGGGGCATAGCGAAAGCGCCACTCAGGGTAGATTTCATACTCGATGTGATGCTGCATGTTTTGCAATGCGTCTTTGGGTAGGCGATCTACTGCAATACCGGTCTCTTCAAAAACTTCTCGGGCGGCTGCAAAAGCCAGATCCTCATTGAGAGTATCTAGACTACCAGTGACAGACTGCCAAAAGCCAGGGCGATCAGCGCGCTCTATCAATAAAACATCCCTATTCGATTTGTAGATAACTACTAAAACCGAAATAGGGATTTTCAAGATGGTATTACTGAAGTTGTTTTATGCGGCAGGGGTAGCTTGACGCAAACGGATATGCAACTCACGCAACTGACGCTCGTCTACTGGGCTTGGAGCCTGAGTTAATAAGCATTGCGCACGTTGTGTTTTAGGGAAGGCAATCACATCACGAATGGAATCTGCGCCAGTCATCATCGTTACGATGCGATCTAGGCCGAACGCGATACCACCGTGAGGAGGCGCGCCATACTGAAGTGCATCCAACAAGAAACCAAACTTCGCCTGCGCTTCTTCCGCATCAATTTTTAATGCGCGGAATACCTGGCTTTGAACCACTTCTTGGTGAATACGTACAGAGCCGCCACCTATTTCACTACCGTTCAACACCATGTCATACGCTTTAGCCAAGCATTTACCTGGATCAGACTCCAGATACTTCATATGCTCGTCTTTAGGGCTAGTAAACGGATGATGGCAAGCAACCCAACGTGCTTCGCCTTCATCGTAGTCAAACATTGGGAAATCGACTACCCACAATGGCTTCCAACCTTCTGTAAAGAGGCCGTGGGCCTTACCCCAAGCAGACTGGCCAATACGTAGACGTAAATTACCAATCGCATCGTTAACTACTTTTTCTTTATCAGCGCCGAAGAAAATAATGTCGCCATCTTTTGCACCAGTGCGCTTCAAAATGCCTTCGATCGCTGCATCATGCAAATTCTTTACGATTGGTGACTGCAAGCCATTGCGGCCTTCAGCAACAGAATTGACCTTGATCCAAGCCAAGCCTTTGGCGCCGTAGATACTGACGAACTGGGTGTAGTCATCAATTTCGCTACGGCTAATTTCAGCCCCGCCAGGCACGCACAAGCCCACTACACGGCCACCCACTTGATTCGCAGCGCCTGAGAACACCTTGAAATCAACGTCTTTCATTAAATCGGTCAATTCGGTAAATTCGAAGTTCACTCGCAAATCTGGCTTATCAGAGCCAAAACGCGCCATACCTTCTGAGTAAGGCATGGTTGGGAATGGATTAGGCAACTCAACATTCATGGTCTTCTTGAAAATATGACGAATCATGTTTTCAAACAAATCACGAATTTCTAACTCACTTAAGAAAGCGGTTTCACAGTCGATCTGAGTAAATTCAGGTTGACGATCTGCGCGCAAATCTTCGTCACGGAAACACTTAGTGATCTGGTAGTAACGATCAAAGCCGGCGACCATTAACAACTGTTTAAATAACTGTGGAGACTGTGGCAATGCAAAGAACTGGCCATCATGTACACGAGAAGGCACTAAATAATCACGTGCGCCTTCTGGGGTGCTCTTAGTCAACATCGGTGTTTCGATATCGATAAAGCCAGCATCGTCCAAATAACGACGGCACTCCATCGCCACGTTGTAACGCAAACGTAAATTCTTTTGCATTTGTGGGCGACGCAAATCTAATACACGATGAGTCAAACGAGTAGTCTCAGATAAATTCTCATCATCAATTTGGAATGGTGGAGTTACTGAGGCATTCAGAATTACCAAGCTATGGCAGAGGATCTCTACTTTTCCACTCACTAAATCAGTATTCTCAGTGCCGGCAGGACGCGCGCGCACAAGACCTTTAATCTGAATACAGAACTCACTACGAACTTGCTCAGCAAGAGCAAACATTTCTGGGCGATCAGGATCGCAAACAACCTGCACAAAACCTTCGCGGTCACGCAAGTCAATAAAAATCACGCCTCCATGGTCACGACGGCGATTAACCCATCCAGCTAGAGTGACTTCTTGACCAATCAGTGAATCGGTTACCTGGCCGCAGGTATGGCTTCGCATTGACATAACAATTTCCTATAAATCAAAAATGGTGTGGCAACTGGGATGCAGTTAAACCACTAGAACTATTGGGGGGAACAGAGCCCATTGAAACAATATGTTTCAGAGCCTCTTCCACACTCATCTCTAATTCAATCGTTTGCGCACGTGGCACGATCATGAAAAAACCAGAGGTTGGATTTGGGGTTGTAGGGAGAAATACGTTGACGTAATCTTCACCCAATTTGGCGGTCACTTCTCTTGCGGGAATGCCGGTTTGAAAAGCGATGACCCAAGAATCAGCATGGGGGTAGCGAATTAATAAGGCTTTGCTAAAAGCCTGTCCACTTCCAGAAAATAAAGTGGATGAGACTTGCTGAACACTAGAATAAATTGAGCGAACAATCGGAATGCGATTAACAAATTTATCCCAGACCTTTAACCACCACTGTCCTGCAAAATTAATTGCGGTCAATCCAGTGAGAAGGATGACCACAATCACAATCAGTATTCCAACACCTGGGAGGTCGCGGAAATGCTGCAAATCTCTCGCGGCATCCTCAGGGAGAACCACAATAATGGCGTGCATTACAGAACCAAAAACACCATCGAGCAGACCCAGGCCCCAAGCAATCACCCAAATGGTGATCGACAATGGTGCCCAAACGAGGATGCCAGCGATAAAGTATTTTTTCATGTGTTCTGCCTAACCCGCTATTTTAGCGGGTTAGCAGCCAATCAGCGAGAGACTAATAAATGCCTAGGCTGATGATCAAAATTCCGGCCAAAAACCCGCCGGCAAAGAGTAAAGCACCCGCTAAAAGGCGATGTGTACGTCTTTCTTGCAACAAAAGGGCTTTTAAGACCTCTAATTCACCATTTTGGTCTTTTATGGGGGAACGGACCTGCGCCAGGCTATCGGCAATCAAACGGGGCAATGTTGGCAGAATTTTGGCCCAAGTTGGCGCCTCTTCCTTGATGCCATCAATGAGGCCGCGCCATCCTAACTGTTTGCTTACCCATTTTTCCAGAATCGGCTTAGCCGTTTTCCAAAGATCCAGATCAGGATCCAGCTGACGGGCCAGTCCCTCGACATTCAGGAGGGTTTTTTGTAGCAAGGTGAGTTGTGGCTGAATTTCTACCTTAAAGCGACGTGATGTTTGGAACAAGCGCATCAGCACGATGCCCAAGGAAATTTCCTTCAGAGGGCGATCGAAATACGGTTCGCAAACAGAACGTACAGCACCTTCTAATTCTTCAACACGGGTATTCGCCGGAACCCAACCCGATTCAATATGTAGCTCAGCAACGCGACGGTAATCGCGATTAAAGAATGCCAAGAAGTTTAAGGCTAAATAATTTTTATCGGATTCGCTTAACGCACCAACAATGCCAAAATCTAGGGAAATGAAGCGGCCAAAAGTTTCTGGCTCTAAGCTAATCATGATGTTGCCGGGGTGCATATCCGCATGAAAGAACCCATACTCAAACACTTGAGTAAAGAATATTTCTACACCATCCGAAGCTAATTTCTTAAAGTCAACGCCCGCCTCTCTGAGCGCTACAGTTTTACCAATCGAGATGCCATACATTCTTTCCATGACAATCACATTGGTATGACATAAATCCCAATACATCTCCGGAATCATTAACTTATTTGAATCCGCAAATTGTCTACGTAGCTGACTCGCATTAGCGGCTTCGCGCATGAGATCAAGCTCATCATGCAGATAGGTATCAAACTCCGAAACGTTCTCACGCGGCTTTAAACGACGGCCATCTTCAGAGCTTTTTTCAATCACTTTGGCTAAGTCGTACATCAAAGCCAAATCACCCTCAATCACTGGAAGAATGCCGGGGCGTAAGACCTTAATAGCTACAGAACGACCCTCCCATTCAGGATGCTTATCTGTGCCACGCAAGACTCCGAAGTGCACCTGCGCAACTGATGCACTAGCAACAGGCGTTGCATCAAAGCTAATAAATACTTTCTCAATTGGCTGACCTAGATCCGCTTCAATCAAACGACGAGATTCTTCGTTTGAGAATGGTGGCACCTGATCTTGTAATTTAGCCAACTCATTGGCAATATCTTCTGGCAATAAATCGCGGCGCGTAGAAAGCACCTGACCAAACTTCACAAAAATAGGGCCCAGGGCTTCGAGCGTTAATCGAATACGCTCGCCTCTAGGCAAATGACTGCCCGGAGACATCCAGCAAAGCATGGTTAAGAATCCGCGACGAATGCCCGGCTTGAGTAGATCGCGAAGTAGTGGCAATAAGCCATAACGCCATGCGGTAAAGAAAATGAAAAAGAGACGAGCAATTCGACGCACGATTTATTTAACCTTTTGCTCTAGAAGTTGAATACGTTTTTCCATACGATCTACAGACTCACGCAAATCACTTAGTTCGGATTTACGAACCATAAAGTCTCGTTTATTTAAAAGCACTTTCTTTTCTTCGCTGACATACTCCACTACATTGTCCAGCAAATCCATTGCAGCAGAGCGCGTGGCAGACACAAACTGTTTACCCTGCCTCACAGCAAAGTTTGCAGGCGCATCTCCCACCAGGCGAGCTAAATCTTCCTCATACTCCCAGCGCAACTGCCCCGCAAGACGACCCAATAATTGGGCTAAGTCTGCATCACCAGTAATTTTGACCGCTTTGAAAGCTTGCTCTCGCAAAGAACCAGTGCTACCTGCCAAGTCGCTCAATGCCTTGGCAGAAACCTCCAAAGTGAGTGAAGGTGCCTCAATCTCTTTTAAGTTAGCCAATAAACCGTCTGGCTTGATCTCAAAACACAGATTACCTAGGGGGAGCTGCAACAAAATGGTTTTATTGGCGTGACGAGCCAACTCAGTTGTGGCCCATGGCTCACTACCTAATACGTGATTAACCCCCCGGCAAGCTGCGCCAGAAGCAATCGTATGGGTAGTCGAAAAATGTCTGTTCATGAGTGTAAAAAACCCGCACTAGTGCGGGTTTTCCAACGGAAAGTACCTAAAGCTTAAACTAACTGAGAAATACCCGCCAGTACCCAGCCACCAGGACCTTCCACAGGCTTGCTCAAATTCCAGATTTCGGAGAAGTCGCTCGCTGGAGCACCCTGCTGCTCACGAATCATGCCGCTGAACTGAACGCTACAGAAATAGTGGGCATCTGCCGTCTCAACCCCTAAGAGCTGAGCATTAATGGTCACGACATCTGTTTGATTGCTACCATCAGTTCTACCAGCTAAATCTTGCTGAATCGTGGCAAACATATCGGGAGTTGTAAATTCACGCAAGGATGCAAGATCACCTTGGTCCCATGCTTTTTGTAAAGTTACAAAATATTGTTTTGCATTTTCCAAAAATGTTTGCTGATCGAAACCAGGGGGCAGGGTTGACTGAAATACCTCAGGTTCTGCACTCACCCCGCCAAATGCGTTTGCAGCAGGAGTAAATGCAGGCTCTTGTCTTGGCATCTCAACGCTATTGCGTTGCATGCCTTGTGATGGCATATTTGAGTTTTGACCAGCACCAGACATCGCAGGCAACAGTCTACGAATCACAAACATAACGACAAAGCCTGCCAACATTGCGATCAGCAAACCGGTAATTAAAGAAGAGGCTGCTTCACCCAAACCAAAATGGGATAAGAGGTAACCAATTCCTAGGCCTGCAGCTAAGCCACCCAAAATACCACCCATGCCACCAAAACGACTAGGCGCAGGCGCCTGAGGAGCTGGGGCTGGAGCAGTCGGTTGCGCTTGCTGAACCGGCTTTTGTGCGGGAGTAGCCTGACGTTGCATTGGCGCACTTGGTGCTCGACCGAGACTTCGTCCGCCACCTAAGCGAGCAGCATCAACCTGACCAACCATTGCAATGATCAAAGTAAAGCTCAAGAGAACCGCTTTAAAAAAATGTTTATTCATTTTTATATTTACCCCTTCTTTTAACTACTAAACTTCCTTAGTTTTTAAGAGCTTAAAAACTATACAACCATCAGTATTTAATACCAATATGTAAGGCAACGATACCCCCAGTCATCCTGTGGGTTTCCACTTCATCAAAACCAACCCCCAGCATCATTTCTTTGAGGGTTTCTGCATCAGGATGCATGCGAATAGATTCCGCTAAATAGCGATAACTTTCTGAATCTTGCGCAATCTTCTCACCCAACCAAGGCAAAACCTTAAATGAATAAGTGTCATATACGGGTTGCAAAAAGGCATCGGGCTTAGAGAACTCCAATACCAAAACACGACCACCGGGTTTGATCACACGGCACATTTCACCCAAAGCGACCTCTTTATGTGTCATGTTACGCAAACCAAAAGCAACGGTCACCACGTCAAAATGATTATTCGGAAAAGGAATTTTTTCAGCATCAAACTGAACGCAAGGCAAAGCCATACCGCGATCTAATAGACGGTCACGCCCAACGCCCAACATAGAAGCGTTGATATCACTTAACCAAACTTGAGCATCTGGATTGCGCCCCCAATCAGCGGCTTTTGCAAAAGCCGCAGCGAGATCGCCAGTACCACCAGCAATGTCCAAGATCTTTTGGCCAGGACGCACATTTGCGCGAGCAATCGTCACTTTTTTCCAAACACGATGTAGCCCAAATGACATCAAGTCATTCATGACGTCATACTTGCTAGCTACCGAATGAAAAACCTCGGCAACCTTGCCGGCTTTTTCAGCTTCATCAACACTTTGATACCCGAAGTGCGTTTTACTCATTAGTGACTTCCACAAGAATGGCCTGATGCACCGCCTGACTGAGTCATCGGTGTATCGCGATCTAAACCAGCAGCGGCCAATTTATCTAAATGCTCTTTCCATAATTGCTCTTGGTTCTCACACAGAAACAATAAGTAATCCCAGGTAAACAAGCCAGAGTCATGCCCATCAGAAAAACTAGGCTTGAGTGCATAGTGTCCAACAGGTTCAATATTGGCGATCAAAACATCGCGCTTGCCAGTCTGCAGTGTTTCCTGCCCTGGCCCATGGCCCTGAACTTCAGCAGAAGGAGATAAAACCCTTAACAATTCAAAAGGCAAACGATAGGTATTGCTGTTCTCATATGAGAGCTCCAATACCTTGGACTGCTGATGCACAACGATATTGCTTGGAATCATTAAACGAGGACCCTCTCAATACCACCTTGGTTGGCCTTGGCTACATAGTCCTGCATCCAGTCTTTACCAAGTAACTTCTGAGCCATTTCAACAACAATGTAATCGGCTGTAGTGTCGCTATCTGCATCAAAACGTGAGAGGCCTTGTAAGCATGATGGGCAGCTAGTTAACACTTTGACTTCGCCAGTGAAATCATCTTTGCGCAATTCAGTCGCAGCTTTTTCCATCTCAATCTGTTTACGGAAACGCACTTGAGTAGAAATATCAGGACGTGTGACGGCCAACGTGCCAGATTCACCGCAGCAACGATCATTCTTCGCAATTGCTTTGCCATCTTCGAGCTGAATTAACTCATTCACCGTCTTCAGAGGGTCTTGTAACTTCATTGGGGAGTGACAAGGATCGTGATACATATACTTCACACCCGTTACGCCAGAGAGCTTCACGCCCTTCTCTGCCAAGAACTCATGAATATCAATAATGCGGCAGCCAGGGAAAATCTGTTCGAACTGGTAGCCTGCTAACTGGTCATAGCAAGTGCCACAAGAAACAACCACGGTCTTGATATCTAAGTAATTAAGGGTATTGGCAACACGATGGAATAACACACGGTTATCCGTGATCATCTTCTCTGCTTTATCAAAGTCACCATTGCCACGCTGCGGGTAGCCGCAACAGAGATAGCCTGGTGGCAGAACCGTTTGCACACCTACATTCCACAACATCGCTTGAGTAGCTAGGCCAACTTGAGAGAACAAACGCTCAGATCCACAACCCGGGAAGTAAAACACTGCCTCAGTATCTGCAGAAGTTGTCTTAGGATCACGAATAATTGGAACGTAGTTGGCATCTTCAATATCCAACAAAGCACGCGCTGTTTTCTTAGGGAGATTGCCGGGCATCTTCTTGTTTACAAAGAAAATGACCTGTTCTTTAACGTTCGGCTTTCCTACTGTTGCGGGTGGATGGGCAGTTTGTTGTTTTGCAAACTTACGCAAGACATCATTGCCCAAACGCTGTAGCTTATAACCCCAACCAATCATGGTCTTGCGAGCGAGATTAATCGATTCTGGGCTAGTGGCATTCAAGAAGAACATGGATGCTGCTGTACCAGGATTGAAGCGCTGCTGTCCCATCTTACGCAAAAGATTACGCATATTCATGGTCACATCACCAAAGTCGATATTGACTGGGCATGGAGTTAAGCACTTATGACAAACGGTGCAATGCGCCGCGACGTCATCGAACATTTCCCAATGACGAATCGAAACACCACGTCGAGTTTGCTCTTCATATAGGAAGGCCTCAATCAATAGTGATGTTGCTAGGATTTTGTCTCGTGGGCTATAGAGCAAGTTTGCACGTGGTACATGGGTTGAGCAAACAGGCTTACATTTACCGCACCGTAAACAATCTTTTACGCTATCGGCAATCGCACCAATATCGCTTTGCTGCATGATGATCGACTCATGGCCCATCAAACCAAAGCTTGGCGTGTAGGCCATGCTCAGGTCAGCATGTGGCATCAACTTGCCTTTATTAAAGCGACCTTCTGGATCAACTCGATTCTTATAGCTGCGGAAATCTTTGAGTTCAGCTTCTGTTAAATACTCTAATTTAGTAATGCCAATACCATGCTCACCAGAAATCACGCCGTCTAATGAGCGGGCTAATTTCATGATCCGATCTACGGCGCGATGCGCATCCTGCAACATCTCGTAGTCATCCGAGTTCACCGGAATATTGGTGTGAACGTTTCCGTCGCCAGCATGCATGTGCAAGGCCACGAATACACGCTTACGCAAAATGTTTTTGTGAATTGCCTCTAACTCTGCCAGAATCGGCTCAAACGCCAAACCACCAAAGATGATGCGCAACTCTGAGCGTACTTCCTCTTTCCATGAAGCGCGCAAACTGTAATCCTGCAGACGCGGGAAATAAGAGTCCATCTCAATGAGCCACTCAGCCCAACGCCCACGTACCTTGGCGATGAGTTCTAAGGCTTGTTGAACACGATCGCCCAAGATTTCTGCTGTAGGAATCTCATACTCAGCATCACTTTTACCTAGCGGCAATGCGCTCTTTTTCAAGAAAGTCTCAAGACCATCGAGTACTTGTAACTTATTCTTAAGAGAGAGCTCAATGTTGATGCGATCAATGCCGTCGGTGTACTCGCCCATACGTGGCAAAGGAATCACGACGTCTTCATTGATCTTGAAGGCATTGGTATGACGGGCAATCGCAGCCGTGCGGGCACGATCAAGCCAGAATTTCTTACGAGCTTCGGCGCTGACTGCAACAAAGCCTTCACCTACACGTAAGTTCGCCATACGCACTACTTCACTAGTCGCTGCAGCAACAGCCTCTTCATCATCGCCAGCAATGTCGCCAATCAACACCATCTTCGGCAGGCTATTGCGCTTCGATTTAGTTGAATAACCCACTGCTCTTAAATAGCGATCGTCCAAGTGCTCGAGACCGGCCAAGATTGGACCACCTTGCTTGCTTAGGCCGTCTAAGTAAGCTTTGATCTCGACAATGCTTGGAATAGCTTCACGAGCTTGACCAAAAAACTCTAAGCAAACAGTACGCATGAATTTTGGCATGCGATGTAATACCCAAGTTGCGCTAGTAATCAAACCATCGCAACCTTCTTTTTGCACGCCAGGTAAACCTGATAAAAATTTATCAGTAACATCTTTACCCAAACCTTCTTTGCGGAAACGTCTACCTTCCACTTCTAATAATTCTGTTTTCAGAATGCGCTGACCCGGCTCGCTATTGCCATCAGACCAAGTCAGCTGAAAACGGACGGTTGCCACATCATGGATCTTGCCCATATTGTGTTCAAGGCGCTCGATATCTAACCAGTTGCCTTGCGGATCCACCATGCGCCAGCTAGCAAGATTGTCTAAAGCAGTTCCCCAAAGAACCGCCTTTTTACCGCCAGCATTCATGGCAATATTGCCACCAATGCAGCTTGCATCAGCAGAAGTAGGATCAACCGCAAACACAAGACCAGCATGCTCTGCAGCATCAGATACGCGACGGGTCACAACGCCCGCACCAGTAAAGATGGTAGATACTTCGCGCTCTAACCCTGGTAGTTTTTTAGCTTTTACACTGCCAATATCTTGCAACTTCTCAGTGTTAATTACTGCAGACATTGCATACAACGGAATAGCGCCGCCGGTATAGCCAGTACCCCCTCCACGAGGAATAATCGTCAAACCCAATTCAATACAAGCTTTTACTAAACCTGGAATTTCAGATTCGTAATCCGGCTTTAGAACAACCAACGGAAACTCTACGCGCCAGTCTGTTGCATCCGTAACGTGAGCGGCGCGAGACACGCCATCAAAACAAATATTATCTGCAGCGGTGTGGCGGCCTAACTCTTTACGAGCACGCTTACGAATCACTTCTACTTCTTTAAATCCGTTTTCGAAATTTTCGATTGCGCGATAAGCAGCACTTAATAGAATTTCTACTTGGTCGGCAGAATCGCCACTATTGCGCTTCTTGACTTCGCCCAAGCGATGCCAGAGTGCATCGATTAATTGTTTACGGCGATGGGGGCTATCCAACAAATCATCTTGCAAAAAAGGATTGCGCTGAACCACCCAAATATCACCCAGAATTTCAAACAACATGCGAGCGGAACGGCCTGTGCGGCGAACGCCGCGCAAGTTATTGAGAACGCGCCATGACTCCTCGCCCAATAAGCGAATAACAATCTCTCGATCGGAAAAGGAGGTGTAGTTGTAGGGAATTTCGCGAAGACGGGGGGAGCCCGCCTCAGCATCCAACAACTGGTTCAAAGCTAATGGTGCGTTCATAGCGACATATTTGATAAATAAGCATTTTAATTGAGTGAACCTGATAGTGGCAGGATTCCGAGAAAGTTGCTCCCCAAAGGGATAAACCCTTGCAAATCTAAGGGCTTAGGAGCCATCCGTGGTACGCTCATCGGATGGCAACGAACTATTTAAAGAAAATTTTATCGGCTCGCGTCTATGACGTAGCCAGAGAAACCGAACTTCAGCTCGCCCCAGAACTGACTAAGCGTTTGGGCAACCAGGTCTTACTCAAAAGAGAAGATAACCAGCCGGTTTTCTCCTTCAAACTCCGTGGCGCCTATAACAAAATGGCCCATTTGCCCCCAGAAGCCTTAAAACGCGGAGTTATTGCGGCTTCCGCAGGCAATCATGCCCAGGGTGTAGCCCTATCGGCAGCCAAAATGAAGTGTAAAGCCGTCATCGTGATGCCAGTGACCACTCCGAGCGTCAAAATTGATGCAGTTAAGGCGAGAGGCGGATCTTGGGTAGAAATCATCCTTCACGGTGAATCCTATAGTGACGCCTTTAAACATTCTGAGATTCTCGGCAAAAAACGGGGCTTAACTTTTGTCCATCCTTTTGATGATCCTGATGTCATCGCGGGCCAAGGAACGATTGCCCACGAAATTTTTACCCAATACGAAAAACCCATCGATGCAGTATTTGTCGCGATAGGTGGTGGTGGCCTAATCTCCGGTATTGGTGAATACATCAAAGCCGTTAGCCCCAAAACAAAAGTGATCGGCGTTCAAGCCGCTGACTCAGACGCCATGAGGCAATCACTCAAAGCGAATAAACGCATTGAGATGAAAGACGTTGGCTTGTTCTCAGACGGCACTGCAGTGAAATTAGTTGGCAAAGAAACATTTCGTATTTGCAAGAAAGTGGTAGACGAAATTGTCACCGTCGACACAGATGAAATCTGTGCAGCTATTAATGATGTGTTTACTGACACCCGCAGCATTCTTGAGCCCGCTGGCGCACTCGCCATTGCAGGCATGAAGAAGTATGTCGAGAAAAAGCGCATCAAGAAGAAAACCTTAGTGGCTGTGGCTTGTGGGGCCAACATGAACTTTAGCCGTCTACGCTTTGTGGCTGAACGCGCAGACGTTGGTGAGTTCCGCGAAGCGGTATTTGCAGTCACTATCCCTGAAGAGCGTGGTTCCTTTAAACGCTTCTGCGAATTACTCGGCAAACGTAACGTCACCGAATTTAACTATCGTATTGGCGATCAAAGTGAAGCCCATATTTTTGTTGGTATCAGCACACAAAAATCCGGTGATAGCGAAGCGATTGCAAAGCATTTCCGAAAAGCCAAGTTTGCAACCATTGATCTCACGCATGATGAGCTAGCAAAATCACATTTACGCCATATGGTTGGAGGGCACTCAGCGCTGGCTAAAGATGAATTGCTCTATCGCTTTGAGTTCCCAGAGCGGCCAGGCGCTTTGATGAAGTTTTTAACCAGCATGGCTCCCAACTGGAATATCAGCCTGTTCCATTACCGCAATCATGGAGCCGACTATGGCCGCATTCTGATTGGCATTCAGGTGCCCAAGAATGAGCAGAAGAAATTCCAAAGCTTCTTGGCAACCCTAGGCTACCCACACTGGGATGAGACTAACAATCCCGCCTATCGTCTTTTCCTGAAATAAGCCCAACTTCAAATGTCATACACACTCACCGGAAAACTCGTCGTCGCAATCTCTTCGCGCGCCCTGTTTGATTTCGAGGAAGAAAATCGCATCTTCGAATCAACCGATGACAGTGCTTATATGAAGTTGCAGCTAGAGCGCCTGAGTGAGGCTGCTCAAAAAGGGGTAGCCTTCCCACTAGTCAAAAAACTCCTCGCCTTTAATGATGAGGGTGAGCAACGTGTCGAAGTAGTCATTCTTTCTCGCAACGATCCAGTCAGCGGCCTGCGCGTATTCCGCTCAGCCGAGCATCATGGTCTACATCTTGAACGTGGCGTATTTACAAGAGGTAGGCCTCCGTATCATTACTTGCGCTCTCTGCATGCCAACCTCTTCTTGTCCGCAAATGAGGATGATGTGAGAGCAACGATTGATGCAGGCTTTCCTGCCGCTCGTGTATATCCAGAGTCCAGCAAAACCGCTGAGTCTCATCCCAATGAAATCCGCATCGCATTTGACGGAGACGCTGTCCTTTTTTCTGATGAAGCCGAACAAGTCTTCCAGAAAAAAGGTCTTGAAGCCTTTGTGGACCACGAAAGCAAGAAGGTCGACATTCCCTTGCCTCCCGGCCCATTCAAGCCCTTGCTAGAGGCCTTACATAGACTGCAACGCTCCACTAGTGAAAACGGTATGCGCATTCGTACTGCATTAGTAACAGCACGCTCTGCACCCGCCCATGAACGAGCCATTCGCACACTGATGGCCTGGGGTATTGATGTAGATGAAGCAATGTTCTTAGGCGGCCTCTCGAAGAGCGAGTTTTTGCGAGAATTCGAACCAGACTTTTTCTTTGATGATCAAACCGGTCATTGCCAATCAGCAGCCTCCGTTGCGCCAACAGGTCATGTTGTATCCGGCGTATCGAACAAGCCTAAAAGCTAAAAATATAACGAGTCAAAACGAAAAGAAATAAAGTCATTCATGGCAACAATCCCACTTGGACAATCAACGCAATATCCAGATCAATATGATCCGAGTGTGTTGTTTCCCATCCCCAGATCTGAGAACAGAAAGAAGTTGGGCTTTAAAGAAGATCAAGCCCTACCCTTTGTAGGTGTTGATATTTGGAATGCCTTTGAACTAAGCTGGCTCAATCAAAAGGGTAAGCCACAAATTGCTTTGGCAGAGTTTCAGATTCCCGCAGACTCACCGAACATGATTGAGTCCAAGTCATTCAAGCTGTATCTCAACAGTCTTAACAGTGCACGCTTTGAGGATGAGAATGAAGTTAAAGAGCGGCTCATTCACGACTTATCTGCAGTTGCTGGCAGCAAGATCACCACCCGCATCAACCCAACAGAAGTAGTCTCTAAAAAGGGGATGCAAGAAATGGGTGGCATTTTGATGGATCGGCTCGATATCGAGATTGATCCAAACCTGCCAGCAGACCCAAGCTTACTGGGCGTTAATGAATCGTTTGGTCCAATAGAGCAGTGTCTTGTCTCGCACCTTCTTAAGTCTAATTGCCCAGTAACCGGTCAGCCAGATTGGGCAAGCGTACAGATTCGCTATCAAGGACGTCCAATTTTGGAAGAAGGTTTATTACGCTACCTCATTGGCTTTAGGCAGTTAGGTGAGTTCCACGAGCATTGCGTGGAAACCATCTTTACTGATATCAAGCGTCAGTGCAAACCGGAGAAGCTATCCGTATATGCGCGCTACACACGACGCGGCGGCTTAGATATCAATCCTTTCCGTACTGATCACAATTCACCCTGGCCAGATAACATTCGGCACGCAAGACAGTAGATTTATTGAAATGCAGGCGAATAAAAACCCCTTGTAGGAAATCCTAGAAGGGGTTTTTGCTATTACGGTAATTACCGCACTAGTTGCAATTACTTAAAACGGAATATCGTCGTCCATCGCACCCAATGATGCAGCATTTGATGCTGCTGGAGCAGACTGCTCAGCCGGCTTTGAACGGCTATAGCTCTCGCCACCATCACCACTTCCGCCTACTGGCTTGCCACCAAGCATTTGCATTGTTTCTGCAACGATCTCTGTGGAATACTTTTCTTGGCCACTAGCGTCAGTCCATTTGCGTGTACGCAAACGACCTTCAACATAAACCTGTGAACCTTTTTTAAGGTACTGACCAGCGATTTCTGCAAGCTTGCCAAAGAATGCAACACGGTGCCATTCTGTGGTTTCTTTCATTTCGTTAGTTTGTTTGTCTTTGTAGCGATCAGATGTTGCTACTGAGATGTTTGTCACTGCGTCGCCGCTTGGCATGTAACGCGTCTCTGGATCACGTCCTACGTTACCTACGATGATGACCTTATTTACCGAAGCCATGTTGTCTCCCGAAGAAAAATACTGCTGTTATTAATACTAAAAATAAACTGCTCGCTTTAATTTAATCCATGAAGCTGCGGTTATGTCGTTGTGCTTACATCCTTGGAATCTGTTGCTCTCGTTGGCATTTCACCCATCGACCAAGCAATTATAAGCCAGCAAACCAGGAGTGCTGCACCCATGGCAAAGACCGATAAATCGCCATGGCTATCCATCAAATAGCCCCCAATGACTGCTCCTGAGAACAAGCCAATGGATTGCGTGGTGTTGTAAACACCTAATGCGGTACCTTTAGATTCTTTAGCAAAACGAGACACCAAAGAAGGTTGTAAGGCTTCGAGCAGATTGAAGCCTACAAAATAAACTAGTAGAGCAGTTGCAATTGTCATGACTGAATTTGCTTGTGTAAAGATTAACTCTGCAATAAATAGCAAAACAATCGCGACTAACAAAATGGTTCTCAACTTCTGCTTCTTTTCACCATAAATAATTGCGGGAGCCATGAAGAAAAATGACAGCAACACTACTGGAAGATAAATTTCCCAGTGTGAAGAAAGTGGTAATCCTGCCTGCACTAATAATCTAGGAACTACCAAGAACATGGCGACTTGAGTTGCATGCAATACAAACACACCAAGATTCAAACGCATCAACTCTGGACGAAAGAAAACCTCTTTCAATGAAGCCTGTTGAACTTTCGCTTCAGGCTTGCTCGTTGGCAAAACGTAATAAGTCACAAACATCGCAATCACACCCAAGACTGCTAGAACGATAAAAATTCCACTCAGACTAATCGCTCGATAAATCGGGGCGGCAATGACCAAAGACAAAGCAAACGAGAGGGCAATACTGCCGCCAACCAATGCCATGGCTCGCGTGCGAACCTGCTCACGAGTCAAATCCGCTACCCAGGCAGAAATTGCTGCCGAGACAGCTCCAGCGCCCATAATCCCGCGGCCAATCGCAATCCAAAGCAAATCATCTTTGGCAGCACAAATTAAGGCTCCAGCTACAAACAGGGATAAACCCCATAAAACGACGGGTTTACGGCCAATTCGGTCCGATAAACGGCCTAAAGGGATGTAAAAACAGGCCTGAACAATATTGAAGATTCCGAGGGTCAAACCGACCCAAAGTGCGTGCTCACCACCCGGCAAGCCGCGCGCATGGAGGCTAAAGATGGGCAATAGCAAGAAGAGGCCCAGCATACGGAGGCCAAAAATGCCTGCTAAGGCCAGAGTGGAGCGAAGTTCAGAAGGATTCATGGGAAAGAGCTATATTAACAAGTTACGCTAAAAAATCATGAATAACGAAATCAAGATCCGCGGTGCCCGCACCCACAACCTCAAAAATATCAATCTAGACATCCCTAGGGAGAAACTCGTCGTCCTTACTGGCTTATCTGGCTCAGGCAAAAGCTCATTGGCTTTTGACACTCTGTATGCAGAAGGTCAACGCCGCTACGTGGAATCTCTCTCAGCTTATGCCCGCCAGTTTTTGCAACTCATGGAAAAGCCAGATGTCGATACGATTGAAGGGCTTTCGCCAGCGATTTCGATTGAACAAAAAGCCACTAGCCATAATCCCCGCTCGACCGTTGGTACTGTTACTGAAATTCATGATTACTTGCGTTTGTTATTTGCCCGCGCGGGCACGCCCCATTGCCCAGATCACGATCTACCTTTAGAAGCACAAAGCGTTTCTCAAATGGTCGACACCGTACTCTCGATGCCAGAAGATACGAAATTGATGATTTTGGCTCCCGTCGTGAGCGAACGCAAAGGTGAATTCGTTGATCTCTTTCAAGACCTGCAGGCACAAGGCTTTGTGCGCTTTCGTGTGCGCTCTGGTGGTGGTACAGCAAACGTAGCAAAAGCCGAGATTTTTGAAGTGGATCAATTACCAACTCTCAAAAAGAACGATAAGCATTCGATTGAAGTGGTAGTGGATCGCATTAAAGTGCGTCCTGACATTCAGCAACGTTTGGCAGAATCTTTTGAGACAGCCTTACGTTTGGCGGATGGCAAAGCCATGATCGTCGATATGGATACTGGCAAAGAGATGATTTTCTCAAGTAAGTTTGCTTGCCCAGTTTGCTCATACTCCTTACAAGAATTAGAGCCACGCCTCTTCTCCTTTAATAACCCGATGGGCGCCTGCCCTTCCTGTGACGGCCTGGGTCACCAGTCTTTCTTTGACCCAAAGCGCATCGTTGCCCATCCCGATTTATCACTCGCCTCTGGCGCTATTAAAGGATGGGATCGTCGCAATCAGTTTTATTTCAAACTACTTCAGACCCTGGCTAAGCATGGCGGCTTTGATGTGGAGAAGCCATTTGAAACACTCAATAAGAAACAGCAAGATTTGATTCTCTTGGGCTCTGGCGATGTCACTATTCCTTTCGAGTACATCAATGAGCGTGGCAAGAACAGCATTCGCGAACATGCTTTCGAAGGGATTGTTGCCAACTTTGAAAGACGCTATCGCGAAACCGATTCCATGACAGTTCGTGAAGAACTATCGCGCTATCAGAATGTACAAACTTGTCCTGAATGTAACGGCAGCCGTTTACGTAAAGAGGCGCGCTTTGTCAAAGTAGGTGAGAAGAAACAATCTCGTGCGATCTACGAGATCAGCGCCCTACCACTGAAAGAAGCTAAAGAATATTTCGAGACACTCGAACTCAAAGGCGCTAAGCGAGAAATCGCTGACAAGATCGTCAAAGAGATTGGTGCACGTCTCCGCTTTTTAAATGACGTAGGCTTGGACTACCTTTCACTCGAGCGCAGCGCCGATACCTTGTCGGGTGGCGAAGCCCAACGTATCCGCCTGGCAAGCCAGATTGGTTCTGGCTTAACGGGGGTGATGTATGTATTGGATGAACCTTCAATTGGCCTGCATCAACGCGATAACGATCGCCTGATTGGCACCCTGAAGCACCTGCGCGATTTAGGTAATAGTGTTTTAGTCGTTGAACATGATGAAGATATGATTCGCGCCTCTGACTGGGTGATTGATATCGGCCCTGGTGCTGGCGTTCATGGCGGTGAAGTAGTTGCGCAAGGTACGCCTGCCGAAGTAGAGGCAAACCCGAATTCATTAACCGGTGCTTACCTCGCCGGCCGTGAAGCAATTGCGGTTCCAGAAAAACGTATTCCTGTAAATGATCGCTTTTTAGAAATCATTGGTGCGCGTGGCAATAACTTGCAATCTGTTCATGCAAAGATTCCGGTTGGCTTGTTAACTTGCGTTACTGGTGTATCAGGCTCTGGTAAATCCACCTTAATTAACGACACCTTGCATCATGCGGTTGCTCAGCATCTCTATGGCTCTAATGCAGAGCCTGCTGCGCACGATGCGATAAAGGGTCTAGAGCATTTCGATAAAGTGATTAGCGTTGACCAATCCCCTATTGGTAGAACACCGCGCTCTAACCCGGCTACCTATACCGGGTTATTTACTCCAATTAGAGAACTCTTTGCAGGCGTTCCCGCATCACGCGAGCGGGGCTATGAAGCCGGTCGCTTCTCCTTCAACGTTAAGGGTGGTCGCTGCGATTCATGTGAAGGTGATGGCGTTCTCAAAGTAGAGATGCACTTCTTGCCCGACGTGTATGTTCCCTGTGATGTTTGTCATGGAAAGCGTTACAACCGTGAAACTTTAGATATTCGCTACAAGGGTAAGAATATTCATGAAGTGCTCTCGATGACAATCGAACAAGCCCATGAGTTCTTTGAAGCGGTACCTGTTGTTAAGCGCAAACTCAAAACATTGCTAGATGTTGGTCTGGGCTATGTGAAGCTTGGACAAAGCGCGACAACGCTTTCTGGTGGTGAAGCGCAGCGGGTGAAGCTCTCCCTTGAGCTCTCCAAGCGTGATACCGGAAGAACCCTATACATTCTGGATGAACCAACCACTGGTTTGCACTTCCATGATATTCAGCTCCTGCTAACGGTAATTCAGACCCTCAAGAAACAAGGCAATACGATTGTCATCATTGAGCACAACCTTGATGTTATTAAGACTGCGGATTGGATTATTGACTTAGGGCCTAAGGGCGGCGCCGGTGGCGGGCAAATCATTGCTAACGGCACACCAGAAGACGTAGCGAAAAATGAATTGAGTTTTACAGGGCACTACTTAGCGCCATTGCTAACTCGCAAAACTCCTACTCCTGTAGCCAGTAAAAAGAAAAAGTAGCGGCAACCTAGCAATCTAATATTGCTAGCTTCATCGATCTCAGAGTAATTTAGCTTCAGCCAAATCGGTTGCCTCTGAATTGCCTGAGATCACTAAAATGTCGTTGGCCTCAAGCCTGAGATCGAGAGTGGGGTCCAACTTTACATAATCGGCGTTTCGACCTTTGCGGCGCACTGCCTGAACATTAACGCCTTCTTTTTCTAGATCGAGCTCGCCTAGCGTTTTACCAATCGCCTTTGCATGGGGCAGTAGCGTAATGGCATGTAAACGCCAAGATTCATTGGAACCAAAGTCATCGTCCGCAGACCCTCGGAAGTAGCCCCTCAATAGGCTGTAGCGCTCTTCCCTTGCTGTTGTGATGCGTCGCACTACCTTACGCATTGGCACACCCATGATTAGCAGAACATGGGAAGCAATCATCAAACTGCCTTCAATGAGTTCGGGCACGACCTCAGTAGCTCCAGCTGCCTGCAACTTGGCGATATCTGCATCATCTCTAGTACGCACCAATACCGTCATGCCAGGACGCAAGCGCTCTACCTGGCGAAGGACGCGCATACTTGCTGCAGTATCGGCATAAGTAATTACTACTGCCTTAGCTCTTGAAAGGCCAGCAGCCACTAAATAGTTTTCACGACTAGCGTCGCCATAAACCACATTATCTCCAGCAGCCGCAGCCTCTTTAACGCGATCAGGATCTAAGTCCAAAGCAATATAAGGAATTTTTTCTTGATCGAGCATGCGTGCCAGGCTTTGACCTGAACGACCAAAACCACAAATGACCACGTGATTTTCATTACGAACACTCTTGGCGGCAACACGAGTTAACGCAAGCGATTGCAGCAACCATTCATTGCTGGAGAAACGCATTGCAATGCGATCGCTATATTCAATGAGAAATGGTGCGCAAAACATGGAGATCAACATCGCTGCCAATACTGCTTGGCTTAAGACGGGGTCAATTAAATCCAAGCCATCAATTTGATTAAGCAACACAAAGCCGAATTCACCTGCCTGAGCTAAGCACAAGCCAGTCCTAATGGAGATTCCAGGGCTAGAGCCAAAGCCCCGTGATAACAAAGCAATAAGACCAAACTTGAAGATGAGTGGGCCAACCAGCAAAACTAAAACCAATAGCCACTGCTCACGAATGACATTGAAATCCAGCAACATGCCAATCGTCACAAAGAAGAGGCCGAGTAAAACATCGCGAAACGGCTTAATATCCTCTTCCACTTGATGGCGATAAGGCGTTTCAGAAATCAACATGCCAGCCAAGAACGCACCAAGCGCTAGCGACAAGCCAAAGTGTTCGGTAAGCGCCGCCATACCCAAAACAATCAACAACAGATTGAGCATGAACAACTCTTGTGAGCGCAACTTAGCAACTAACTTAAACCAATGACTCATCAAGCTTTGGCCAATAAAGAAAATCAACACCAAAGCAACGGTGATTTTGATAGATGCTGCAGTTAACGCAACGAACAAGTCGGAAGGATTTTTTCCGAGCGATGGTAATAGGATTAACAGGAAGACCACGGCCAAATCCTGGAATAACAAAATACCCACGACATTGCGACCATGCTCTGTCTCTAATTCAGCGCGATCAGCAATCAGCTTGGTCACAATTGCGGTTGATGACATTGCCAGGGCACCACCTAAAGCGATCGCAGCATGCCATGAGATGGGATAAATCCAATTCATTAGCAAACTAGCGGGGATTGCTAAAAGCATTGTCAGAATGACTTGGCTGCCACCAAGACCAAATACGATTGATCGCATTGCCCTTAATTTATGCAGGTTAAATTCCAAACCAATCGAGAACATCAAGAAAACTACGCCAAATTCAGCCAAATACTTCACTGTGGCTGAATCATTCGCCAAGCCCAGGGCATTAGGCCCAATCAGCACGCCAATGGCCAAATAGCCCAAAATAGGGGGTAAGCCAAAATAGCGGAAAATAACCACTCCGGCCACACCCGAGGCCAGGAGAATGAGGGTTAATTGAAGGACTGACGGCATATACTTACTCGATGATAGCTAAGACTCGTGAACGTACCCTAAAGCTTGCGCGCGACACCCTCACTATTGAGGCTGCCGCACTGCAAACTATGCGTGATCGCCTTGAGGGCGCCAATGCTGATGCCCTCGTCCTGGCGGTTGAACTTTTACATGGCTGCAAAGGCAGAATCGTAGTTTCTGGAATCGGCAAATCGGGCCATATTGCCCGCAAAATTGCAGCCACCTTTGCCTCCACAGGCTCTCCGGCATTTTTTGTTCATCCCGCTGAAGCCAGCCATGGCGACTTAGGCATGGTTACTAGAGATGATGTTTTTGTCGCACTTTCTAATTCCGGCGAGACCGATGAGCTTTTGACTATCGTGCCAATCGTGAAACGCACTGGCGCAAAACTTATTGCCCTCACTGGCGCCCCAAATTCTTCTCTGGCCAAATTGGCAGACGCGCATCTAGATACCAGTGTTGAAAAAGAAGCTTGCCCTTTAAATCTAGCGCCCACTACCAGCACCACTGCAGCACTAGCCATGGGCGATGCACTAGCTGTCGCCTTACTAGATGCGCGCGGCTTTGAAGCTGAAGACTTTATTCGTTCACATCCCGGCGGCAGACTAGGTCGCAAGCAATTGATGCATGTCAGTGAAGTAATGCGCAGCCTTGCAGACACACCTAAGATCTCCATTGGTGCATCACTACAAGATGCTTTGTTAGAGATGACCTCAAAGCGCATGGGTATGGTGGTGATCCTAGATGCCAACAAAAAAGTATTTGGCATATTGACCGACGGCGACTTGCGTCGCCTTCTGGAAAAAACTACTGACCTTGGCGGCATCAAACTCGAGAGTGCAACCACCGCCGATCCTCGCACCATTCCAGCAGAGCTTCTTGCTGAAGAGGCGATTGAGATGATGGAGAAACATCGCATCAATCATTTAGTAGTGACAGATAACCAAGGTCATTTATTAGGCGCATTAAATCTGCATGATTTATTTGCAGCCAAAGTCATTTAACCTCCATTAGCAATCGAGTTTCCCTTTCATGCCAAGCGCTTTCAATACCCACAAGACCAATCCTCTAGCTCAATACCCACAAGCTTGGGAGCGCGCAGGCAAAGTAAAGCTTTTGGTCTTGGATGTTGATGGCGTATTAACCAATGGACAAGTTTGGATTGGCTCTGATGGTAAAGAATCATTAAAAGCCTTTGATATACAAGATGGCTTAGGCATTAAATTATTAGAGCAATGCGGTATTCCAACTGCCATCATTACCGGCAGAAATTCCAAAATGGTTTTGGCGCGCTGTGAAGAGCTTGGTATTAAACATGTCCACATGGGTGTTGAAAACAAAGCTATTGCCCTGAAAGAAGTTCTTCAATCTCTGGGGCTGACTGCGGCTGACTGCGCTGTTATGGGTGACGATTGGCCAGACATGCAGATGATGAAAAATGCAGGCTTTCGAATTTGCCCAGCACAAGGTCACGAAGCTGTACAAGAATTTTCCCATCTAGTGACAACACGTAATGGTGGCAATAGCGCAGTACGTGAAGTATGTGACCTGATTCTCAAAGCCCAGAATCGCTATGAAGAATTACTGCTTAAGGCTCGTAGCTAAGCAATGCAGTTAAAGCCTCAGCAAATTAAAGTTAGCGTCGGTCGCGCTCTATTGCGCATGCTGCCCTTGATACTGATGGGAGCACTCACGCTGGCAACTTTTTGGTTGGTCCAAAAAAATACTCCGCCAGAAAAATCTCCTTTAGAACGCGTGCGCCTGCATGAGCCTGACTACACCATCAAAGATGGTGCACTATCCGCTCTAAATGAATTAGGCAATACCAAATACCGAGTGTTGGGGGTAAAAGTTACCCACTATGATGACGATGCCTCTATCGATATCCTGACGCCGCGCATGCGCCTGTTTCAAGCTGAGAAAGCGCCTGTAACCGTTAAGTCAGATACAGGCCATATCGACGGTGATCTCACCATCCTCGATTTATACGATAACGCCAGCATCTTTCGCCCAGCTCAAGAGGCGACTGCATCACAGCCAGCCACTTTAAGAATGTTGGCTAGCTCAAGTTATTTCAAGGTGCTCATTAACGATGACATTATTGAAACCGATCGGCCAATTACCCTTGAGCAGGGAATGTCAATCATGAACTCCACTGAAGGTGGTGTATTTAACAATGTCGAACAAAGTATGGTGCTGAGCGGCCAGGTTAAAGGACGTATCGAGCGCGCCCCACGGAGCCATCAATAAAATGGTGCCGATGAAAAGTTTGTTTATTCGCTTCGCACTCTTAGGCGCCTTTGCTACAGGACTATCCATTGCGCCTTTGTCGTATGCAGAAAAAGCAGATCAAGATAAACCTGTCATTTTGGAAGCAGAGAAAGTTTCTGTAAACGACGTTAAGCAAATCTATGACCTCAATGGTCAGGTGCTACTAATCAAAGGCAGCATTATTGTTACTGGTGAGGATGGCCACATTGAAGTGGATCCTCAGGGTTATGAGTTTGTCGATGTCGTGGGCACTCCGGAAGCGGTAGCGAGCTTTAGGCAACGTCGCGAAGGTCTTGCAGATGAATTCATGCAAGGGCGTGGCGCACAGGTTACTTATGACGCCAAGACAGAGTTCCTGACGCTTACTGGCGACGCTAGCTTGAAGCGTTTACTCAATATGCAAATGCTCGATCAATTAAAAGGCTGGAAAATTGAGTACGATGATGTAAAGCAGTACTATCATGTCACGCCTCCTAAAGATGCAAAACCGGATGATCTACCCTTAGCAAGAGCCATCCTTTCACCAAGACGAAAAGCAACCCTAGAGAAATGACAGCGGATTTAGCCCAAATCGATAATGCGCCAACTCTTAGCGCCCATAACTTACAAAAACGGTATGGCTCAAGAACAGTGGTTCGCGACGTATCCGTACAAGTCAGATGTGGTGAAGTTGTGGGCCTACTAGGCCCGAATGGAGCCGGAAAAACAACGTCCTTCTACATGATTGTTGGGCTGGTCCCGCTTGATGGTGGCAACATTGTTTTAGATGGCGCAGATATTACGCATTTACCGATCCATGAACGAGCTCGAATGGGTCTCTCCTATTTGCCGCAAGAAGCCTCTGTATTTAGAAAGCTCAACGTAGCTGAAAATATTCAGGCAGTCCTAGAGCTTCAAGCTCAAGGTGGCAAGCCCCTGACTAAAGCTGAAATTGCCAACCGCCTAGATGAGCTCTTGGGCGAACTCCAAATTAGTCACCTGCGTAATAACCCAGCCCTCTCCCTATCAGGTGGTGAACGTAGACGGGTAGAAATTGCGAGAGCGCTAGCTTCGCAGCCAAAATTTATCCTGCTAGATGAACCTTTTGCTGGTGTTGACCCTATTGCTGTTGGGGAAATCCAGCGCATTGTGCGCTTCCTGCGGGACCGCCAAATTGGGGTGCTTATTACCGACCACAACGTCCGCGAAACCCTAGGCATCTGTGATCACGCCTACATCATCAGTGAAGGCAGCGTATTGGCCGAAGGTAAGCCTGATCAAATTATTCAGAACGATGCTGTCCGCAGAGTCTATCTGGGCGAAAACTTCCGGATGTAGGCCAGACAAGGCTTCCCGCTTTTAAAGTAATAATAATTGCACTTCCCTCTTGGTTTTCAGCAAATTCGCTGATACGCTGGAGGCTCATGGTTTATTTTCCAAAAAAAACAGCACAAAAAATTTCAGGGGCTTGCTGCGCACCCCAGGTATGACTATGCGCACGCATCTATAGCATCTATAAAAGGAGTCGCTAATGAATTTGAAAATTAATAGCCGTCATGTGGAAGTTACCCCTGCCATGCGCTCTCATCTTGAGGCGGGACTAGCAAAAATTCGTAAGCACTTCGATCACGTTATTGATGCATCAGCCTTCCTGGTAGTAGACAAGGCCAAAGAGAAAGACTTGCGTCAAAGCGCCGAGATCACCATTCATCTCAAAGGGAAAGATCTGTTCGCTGAAGCACACAATGCTGATCTCTACCACGCCATGGATGCAGTCGTTGATAAGTTAGAGCGTCAAGTTGTCAAGCACAAAGAAAAGATCCAAGATCATCACCACGAAAAGCATTTTGAGTGATCTTGTACGTCAGGACACCTATAATCAATTCACATGAATGCCCTGACCAATCTTTTTACTCCCGACTGCATTGCATTAGATATCCCCGCCACAAGCAGGGCTGATGCATTTGCAGCCGCTGGAGAACTGTTTTCTAAACAAACAGGAATAACAGCAAACTCCGTTATAGAGTTTCTCAATGCTCGCGAAGATTTAGGCTCTACCGCCCTCGGCGCTGGTGTAGCCATTCCTCACGGCCGCGTGAAAGGCTTAAAGCAGCCGAGCGCCGCTTTTATGAGACTGCAAAACCCCATTGAGTTTGCAGCTCCGGATGGTGAAGCGGTGTCCATCTTGATTTTCTTGCTGGTGCCTGAAAAAGCCACCCAACAACATTTAGAAATTTTGTCTTCAATTGCTCAGCTGCTGTCGGATGCAGATGCTCGCGAGACCTTAACGTCTACCGCAGACCCCTTAAAAGTTTGCGAACTCTTACAACACTGGGGTACAGCAAAATGACTCAGCCATTACTCCTAGAGGGAGTAACTGCTCAGCAGATTTTTGATGACAATGTTTCAGAATTAAAGCTGTCTTGGATTGGCGGTCTTGAAGGTGCCGACCGCACCTTCCCACCAGAAGCGGTAAAAGTAGCTGCAGCCAGCTCCGACTTGGTGGGTCACTTAAACCTTATTCACCCAAGTCGTATTCAAATTTTCGGCGAGCAAGAGATTGAATATCACGCAGCTTTGGAGCCGAAACAAAGACAAGAGCAAATTGCTAGTTTGATCTCCAAGATGCCTCCTTGTGTCATTGTGGCTGATGGTAAGAGTGCGGATCCAGACTTACAACTATTCTGCCAACGCTCCTCAACACCGCTATTCACCACTGCGATTTCTGCTGCGGAAGTCATTGATCATTTACGTATTTACTTAACCAAAATTGGTGCGCCTCAGATCACCATGCATGGTGTCTTCATGGATATTCTGGGCTTGGGCGTGCTCCTTACTGGCGAATCCGGGCTGGGTAAAAGTGAATTAGGTCTTGAGCTCATTTCTCGTGGGCATGGATTAGTAGCCGATGATGCGGTTGACTTTGCACGCCTTGGACCTGATTACATTGAAGGTCGCTGCCCCGTCATCTTGCGCAACCTGCTTGAGGTACGCGGACTAGGATTACTCGACATTCGGACGATCTTTGGTGAAACCGCAGTACGTCGCAAATTAAAACTACGCCTGATTGTTCAGCTTGTTCGTAGAACCGATGGCGAGTTTGAGCGTCTGCCTCTTGAAGCCCAACACATTGATGTGCTGGGCGTTCCGATTCGTACGGTCAAAATTCAGGTGGCTGCGGGTCGCAACTTGGCGGTACTAGTTGAGGCCGCTGTACGCAATACTATTTTGCAATTGCGCGGTATCGATACCTTAAAAGAATTTATCGAGCGTCAACGCATTCAGATGAATGCGGAGTCAGAATCCTCAAAGTCCCAAGGACGCCTACTCTAAGCCATGCAGATCAATCTGATTACCGGAATCTCAGGCTCAGGTAAATCAGTAGCCCTGAGGGCTTTTGAAGATGCCGGCTATGACTGCGTAGACAATCTCCCTGTCTCGCTTCTCGAAAACCTCATTTCTACTCTGGAAAAAGAAAGGTGCGAGCAAGTTGCAGTCGCTATCGATGCTCGTCGTGGGCAATCGATTGAAAACCTACCCTCGATTCTTGAAAACTTACGCAAAAATTACCAAGTCAGAATTGTTTTCTTAAATGCTGACACCAACACCCTCATTCAGCGCTTTTCGGAGACGCGCAGACGCCATCCTTTATCTACCAATGCCAAGCAATCACAATCTGCAACATTAATTGAAGCAATTGATAAAGAACGGAGTCTGCTGGAACCCTTGCGTACCCAAGCGCACAGCATCGATACCAGCAACTTGCCTGCTCATGCACTGCGTTCCTGGATTCAAGACCTCCTCAAAGACAAGCCTGTAGGTCTTACAGTAGTTTTTGAATCATTTGGTTTTAAAAAGGGCGTGCCCAGCGAAGCGGACTTAGTCTTTGATGTGCGTTGCCTACCAAATCCCCACTATGACAAAGTACTGAGGCCCCTCACTGGCAACGACAAGCCAGTTAAAGAATTTCTGGAAAAAATTCCAGAAGTCATGAGCATGGAATCAGACATCACCCAATTCATTAACAAGTGGTTGCCCCATTACATTGCTGATGGTCGCAGTTATTTAACGGTTGCCATTGGTTGTACTGGCGGCCAACATCGCTCCGTCTATCTCGTAGGCCGCCTGAGCGAACACTTTCGCGCTCAAAAAGACCTTATTGACTTGCAGCTGAATTTTTTAGATCGTCATCGCGAACTAGATTCAATCCCTGTAGCAAAAGCTTAATCGGCTGCGGCAAGCCGTAGTGCCCTAGCCGAGTCAGCGGCACCCATTTCAGATCTGGATTTGAAAAAGCAAACTCTTTTGGAGCGCTTACCTGCCATATCTGCATCCACAATTTGCGGTGCGTAAAGACATGCTTAATTTCTTCGGCTCGCTTTAATGATTTACAAACTTTTGTAAGTGCTGACAATTTTTCTTCAGGCAATGTAGCTGCAAATAACTCCTGTGGGCTTATCTCGAGCTCATCAGCACATGACCTCTTAGAGGTCCAAGGACCCTCCGGCAAGGACCACAGACCACCCCAAATGGCTTTACTCGGGCGCTTTTGCAAGAGGATGGAGTTACCCGAACGCATCAACAACATATTGCAATCAAATTCTGGGGATTTCGTCTTCTTGGATTTTTGTGGAAGCAAAAGCACTTGATCGCTTAAATTGGCTTGGCAGTCTTTTGTGAATGGGCATTTTTTTTCAGTTCCCAAACATACTGGTTTGCGTGATGTGCACCAAGTTGCGCCAAAGTCCATCAGTGCCTGGGTATATACGGGCATATCCGTAGGTTTAGTTGGCAGCAAATCCGTTGCTAAATCCCATAGACGATCATTGACCCTCTTATCCTGCATTGCACCTTCGACAGCAAATAAACGCGCCAGAATGCGCTTCACATTCGCATCCAAAATAGGCGCTCGCTCATGAAAAGCAAATGCAGCGATTGCGCCAGCTGTAGATCGCCCAATCCCTTTTAATTGCTCAAGCAAAATGGGGTCACTTGGAAACTTGCCACCGAACTCTGTCATGACTTGCTTTGCGCAAGCGTGTAGATTTCTAGCGCGCGAGTAATAGCCTAATCCTGCCCATTCAGCCAATACTTCATCGATATCAGCAGAAGCTAATTTTTTAACTGTAGGAAAGCGTTTCATGAAGCGCGGGTAGCGCTCAAGGACGGTAGCCACTTGCGTTTGTTGCAACATGATTTCTGAAACCCACACTGCATAAGGGTCTCGATTACCTTGCCAAGGCAAGCCTGAGCGCCCACTGATCGCATGCCAAGTAACTAGCTTTGATGCAAATGTGTTGATCAGCGTTTTTGACATTGAGTACAAAAATAAGTGGAGCGTTGGCCTTGCACTATCTGACTAATAGGCGACTTACACACCTTACATGGCAAGTCTTTGCGGTCATAGACCTTGGTTTGGACCATAAAGTGTCCAGGATCACCATCGCTATTCACAAAATCTTTCAAACTACTACCACCAGCTGCAATAGCTTTTTTCAGAATCAATCTCACCGCTTCAGCCAGGCGAGAACATTGTGGACGCGTGAGTTTTCCTGCAGCTTTAGCTGGATGAATGCCTGCCTCAAATAAACTTTCAGAACAATAAATATTGCCGACACCGACAACCGCTTGCCCTGCTAAAAGAAACTGCTTCACAGCAACACTGCGTTTGCGGGATTTTTGATACAAAATATCCGCGCCCAGCTCACCCGCAAACTCTGGAGAAAATGGCTCAACACCGAGCTTTTGCAAAAGCGCAAATGTTTCAATCGGGCCCCTTGATTTGGGATGCCATAAGACCGCACCGAATTTTCGTGGATCATGCAAACGCAAACTCAATTTACCAAACTCTAGCGTCACGCGATCATGAATCTTGAGGGGATCAGAACTTGGAAGCACACGCAAAGTTCCTGTCATTCCCAAATGAATCAGCAAATAGCCTGCATCCATTTCCAATAAAAGATACTTCCCACGCCTCTCAATGGCATGCACTTTTTGCCCAGGCAAGCTTTTAGAGAGGCTGGCTGGCACTGGCCAACGCAAGCGTCCATCAATAATCTTGACGGCACTGACCTTGCGCCCCTCAAGATGGGGGGCGATTCCTAATCGGGTGACTTCTACTTCTGGGAGTTCTGGCATAAATGGATTGTAGATTCGCGGATTAGAATGTGCTTATGAGTAAATTCATACCAAAACCTTTTTTAAGGGGTTTATTCCTGGCGGCCTTGGCTGGTGGAGTCATTTCATCAGCCCATGCTCAAACCCAGGCAAATGGACTGCAAACTGGTGAAGCTGTCTTTGAGGTACTCGCTTCTGAAATCGCCCTTCAGCGGGGTGAGGCTGGCTTGGCTTACAACACCTATCTGGAGATGGCACGCCAATACCAGGACCCGAGGCTCGCCCAAAGAGCTATGGAAATTGCGATTGCAGGAGGTTCCCCAGATTTAGCTATGCAAGCGGCTAAGACTTGGGATGAACTCTCTCCAGCCTCAGATACCAAACCTAAAGAAGTCCTTATAACGCTATTGGTCTTAAGCAATCGTTGGTCTGATGCCATCAAGCCAGCAATTACTCTATTACGCCAACAAACTCCCGCCCAACAAGAGAACACCCTTTTGCAATTGCAAGCATTGCTTGCTAAAGCGAAAGATGAGTCAGATGCTTTGCGCGCTTTTTATGAAATCGCATCTACTGTCAAGATTCCACCTAAAGATCAGGGCCTACTTTATACCTATGCCATGTCTGCTGAAAAAGTAGGTCGCATGGATGTGATGGAAAAAACTTTGCGCGATATTTTGCGCAAGAACCCAAGCGATGTAAATTCCCTTAATGCGCTTGGTTACTCTTTAGCCGACCGCAATATGAAGTTACCCGAGGCATTTGCGCTCATCAGTAAGGCGCATCAACTGTCTCCAAGAGATAGTTTTATTTTGGACAGCTTGGGCTGGGTCAATTTTCGTCTCGGTAAAAATGCCCTTGCATTAGAGCAATTACAACAAGCATTTGCCATGAAACCAGAGGCTGATATTGCGGCTCATACTGGTGAAGTGTTGTGGGTCATGAATCGCCGCGCGGAAGCAGAAGAGATGTGGCGCCAGGGACAAAAAATCGATGCTAATAATCCAACCTTGAAAGAAACCTTACAACGCCTAAAGCCAGACTGGACAAGGGATGACCAAGCATCTAAGGGTTCATGGGATGGGCGCTTTGCCGTCAAAGTGATTGGCTTAACTGAGTCACAAAACCAAGGTGGCTCAGGTGGTTTTACCTTGACCCAAGAGGCATTAAAAGATGTTTTAGAGATTCGCAATCCTATGGGTGGCTCAATTGCAAAAATTACTATTACGCCGGGTGAAGCCACGCTCGAAAGTGATGGCAAAGTTGTTACAGCAGTTGATGCAGATACCTTAGTACAGAGCACATTAGGCCTACCACTACCAGCGCGCGGATTATCAAACTGGTTAAGAGGCGAAGTGCGGCCCGGAAGTGAAGCAAGTGTTGATAGAAACGCGAAGGGTCAAGTAAATAAAATTAGTCAGGATGGCTGGGACTTGGTATACACATGGAGCAATACTAATCGCCTTGAAAAACTCACGATGACACGTAGCTCCAATATCGGATCGATTGATATACGTCTCGTGTTTGATCGTCCGAATGACTAAGCAAAAGAACAATGGCGAAACCCAATTCTTTATCTCTTCGTTCACCGGCTAAGCTCAATCTTTTTTTACACATCGTCGGACGCAGAGCGGATGGTTATCACCTACTTCAATCTGTTTTTCAACTGATTGACTGGTGCGACACCATCCACCTAAAAAGTATTTCTGAAAATGAAGTGCGCCGCATTAAGCCCATTCCCGGAGTTCCTCCCGAACAAGATTTGGTAGTTCGCGCAGCAAACTTACTAAAAGATTTTTGCAAGATTGGGGCTGGTGTTGAAATCCATCTTCACAAAGAGATTCCGATGGGTGCAGGTATGGGGGGTGGGTCCTCAGATGCAGCAACTACATTGATTGGTCTTAATATCCTTTGGAATCTCAATCTCTCAAAAGAAACGCTTTGCGCCCTGGGGCTTCAGCTCGGAGCCGATGTCCCCTTCTTCATTTTTGGTCAAAATGCCTTTGTTGAAGGCATCGGGGAGAAAATTCAAGAAATTTCCCTCCAAACCCCTGATTTTTTGGTGATATTTCCCAATAAGGGCATCGCTACCGCTAGCATTTTCCAAGACCTGGAATTGACCCGAGATCACGCTCCGATTACAATAGATGGCTTTCTTGCATCGCCATTGTTATATCAATCGAATGATTGTCAGGCTGTAGCGATGCGGATTTGCCCAGAAGTGAAGCAAGCTTTGGATTGGATTACCCAGGCAGTACCGGGCTCACAGCCCCGAATGTCTGGTTCTGGAAGTAGCGTTTTTGCAGTCTTAGACTCTAAGACTGACACCGCGAAACTAGAAAATCTTCTGCAAAATCTTCCTGAAGGGTGGGTAGGTCGGGTTGTTCGGGGGCTAAATAAAAATCCCGCTTACAATTTGATTTCTTCAGATTGACCTGTAGGGGAATCGCCAAGCTGGTTAAGGCACTGGATTTTGATTCCAGCATGCGAAGGTTCGAATCCTTCTTCCCCTGCCAAGTACTGTAGAAACGATAAAGATAACCTTTTGACCCCACAAAACCCATAAGACTATGTCCTCCACAAACGCAGATTTATTGACTCTTTTCACAGGCAACGCAAATCCCGTTTTGGCTGAGGCTGTAGCCAAAGAACTCAAACTCCCAATGGGAAAAGCCTTTGTTGGCCGATTCTCTGATGGCGAGATTCAAGTAGAAATTCAAGAGAATGTCCGCGGCAAGAATGTCGTGGTGATCCAATCAACCTGTGCACCTACAAATGACAGTTTGATGGAACTCATGATCATGATTGATGCTCTGAAACGAGCATCTGCAAGCCGCATAACCGCAGTGATTCCTTACTTCGGTTATGCCCGTCAAGACCGCCGCCCTCGTTCTGCTCGCGTAGCTATTTCCGCTCGCATTGTGGCCAACATGCTTCAGTCAGTTGCTGGCATTGAGCGTGTTTTGACGATGGATCTACACGCTGACCAAATTCAGGGCTTCTTTGATATCCCGGTAGACAACATCTATGCTTCCCCAGTCCTTTTGGCCGACTTAGAAGCGCAGAAAACTAAAAAAGATCTGATCATCGTGTCTCCAGACATTGGCGGCGTGGTTCGAGCCCGTGCAATGGCTAAGCAATTAGGCACTGATTTGGCGATTATTGATAAACGCCGCCCTAAAGCAAACGTATCCGAAGTAATGCACCTCATTGGCGAAGTAGAAGGCCGCCATTGCGTCATCATGGATGACATCATCGATACCGGTGGAACCCTCTGTAAAGCCGCTGAAGCGCTTAAAGAGCGTGGTGCTAAGGGCGTTACCGCCTACTGTACGCACGCCGTGCTCTCAGGCGGTGCTGTAGCTCGTATTGCTGCTTCTGAATTGGATGAGTTGGTTGTTACTGACACCATCCCCTTGACCGCAGAGGCCATGAAAGTATCCAAAATTCGCCAATTGAGCGTTGCTCCGATCCTCGCTGAAACCCTTTCCCGCATTAGCAAAGGTGATTCAGTGATGTCGATGTTTGCTGAATAAGCCAAAAATCACCGTTTTACCCCGGTTTTTGGCAGTTTTAAGCCTTTTGTAGGCAAAAACACCCTTTCCCACGATATAATTGAAGGCTTTTCTGTTTGGTCGCGAACGGAAATTAACCTTAACTAGGAAAATCATCATGAAAGTAGTTGCCTTTGAAAGAAGCGTACAGGGAACGGGTGCGAGCCGCCGTCTGCGCAATTCCGGAAAAACTCCGGGAATCGTTTACGGTAGTAAAGATCCAGCCTTGGTCATCGAGTTAGACCATAACGCGTTGTTCCATGCTCTCCGCAAGGAAGCATTCCACTCATCCATTTTGGATTTGGAAATTAGCGGCAAGACACAAAAAGTGTTGTTGCGCGATTACCAAATGCATCCATTTAAGCCATTGGTATTGCACATTGACTTCCAGCGCGTATCCGCATCTGAGAAAGTTCATATGCGCGTTCCATTGCACTTCGCTAATGCTGACACTTCAGCTGCCGTGAAATTGCAAGGCGCTGTTATTAGCCATATCCTCACTGAACTCGAAGTTTCTTGCTTACCAGCAGACTTGCCAGAGTTCATTGAAGTGGACTTGGCGAAGATTGAAGTTGGTCACGGTATTCACGCTAAAGACATCGCATTGCCAAAAGGCGTTACTTTGGTATTGCATGTTGAGCAAGAGAACCCAGTACTTGCTAACGCACGTATCCCAGCAGCTAAATCTGCTGAGCCTACAGATGCGCCTTCTGCACCAGCAGCGGCAGCTCCTGCAGCTGAAGCACCAAAGGATAAAGCTTAATTATTTAGCTCAATCGCTTGTACAAGAAGGCCTGCGCAAGCGGGCCTTTTTTATTGCCCCAAGTTTTCATTCTTTTTTGGCGAAATGCTTTTATATCTTTAAACTCTCAACATGACTAAATTAATTGTTGGCCTAGGCAACCCTGGAGACGAGCACGAAGAAGATCGGCACAATGCTGGCTTCTGGTTTGTTAACGCCCTAGCAAAACAATTAAGCACGCGCTTTGAAGCAGAAAAACGCTTTCACGGCAAAGTGGCTAAGGCCAAATGGGAAGGTGAAGATCTTTACTTACTTAAGCCCAGTACTTACATGAATCTCAGTGGTCAATCTGTTGGCGCGTTGTGTCGCTTTCACAAAATCACTCCCGCAGATATTTTGGTGGTGCAAGATGAACTGGATTTAAAGCCTGGGACTGCACGCCTAAAGTTAGGTGGCGGCACTGGCGGCCATAATGGCTTGAAAGATATCCAGGCGCACTTAAGCACTCCAGATTATTGGCGCTTACGCTTAGGTATTGGTCACCCTAGAGATGTGGCTGGTGATGGACGACCGATGGATGTTGCCGATTATGTATTACGTAGACCTCAATTGGTTGAGCAAAAACTCATTGATGCCAGCATTGAAAATGGCCTACAAATTTTGCCGCTTTTTTTAAAAGGCGACACTCAAACCGCCATGATGGAGTTGCACTCCAAGGGTTAAGAACTGAACTAAGCCGCTCAGTTAAGCTGTATTGGCTTTTTTGGCAGCAGTTAAAAGCGTGAACTTCACCATTAACTGCTCTTGAGTTTCGGTGTGCTCAGGATTAAATGGAATGCAATCTACTGGGCATACCTGGCGACACTGGGGCGCATCATAGTGACCTACGCATTCAGTACATTTATCGGGATTGATTTCATAAATCTCCAGTCCCATGTAGATGGCGTCATTTGGACACTCTGGTTCACAGACATCACAGTTGATGCATTCGTCCGTAATCATTAGGGCCATAATTTACTCGCCGCTCTCAACCTTTTCACTCTTTGTTCTGAGCGCCAGAAGCAATTTTTTGGACTAGCCATTTTTCCACTGATGGGAAAACAAACTTACTGACATCGCCACCCATTGAAGCAATCTCACGCACGAAAGTGCCTGAAATAAATTGGTACTGATCGGATGGGGTTAAGAACAGCGTTTCAACATCAGGCAGCAGGTAACGATTCATACCAGCCATTTGGAACTCATACTCAAAATCAGATACCGCACGTAAACCACGCACAATCACACGCGCTTGATGCTCGCGTGCGAAATCTTTTAATAAACCAGTAAAGCCAACGACTTTTACATTCGGATAGTGGCCAAGCACTTCCTTGGCAATATCGATACGCTCTTGCAATGTAAAGAAGGGGCGTTTGCTACGACTATCGGCAACGCCAACAATCAACTCCGTAAAAATGCTCGATGCGCGGCGGACCAAATCCTCGTGACCACGAGTAAATGGATCAAATGTTCCAGGGTATACGGCAACTGTCATAACGTTCCTAAGGCTTTATCGGCTACAGGCAAGAGTTTAGCCCCTTCCACTCCGAAATAGACAAGCTTTTACCTGTCCAGCCTCTAAGTATTTTCCACAATGCCAGTCCGGCAGTAGGGCCTCTACCTCCTCACGTGGACGGCTAGAGGGAAATTCCACATAAATACCACCACCAGCAGAGTCATCGCACACCCTGCCAGCCTGAATGACGGCACGATCTAATAAGCCCGAGTCCTGAAATGGTGGATCAATAAAAACTAAATTGCTGGAACGATCTGCCTGCTGCTTCAGAAACTCAAGGCTATCTCGTTGCAAAATTTCTACGAGGCCAGCAGCTGGCGAAGACTGCAATAAAGCAAAATTGGCTGTTAAATTTGCGCAAGCTTTTTTTTCTTTCTCCAGCAACACTACCCATGCAGCACCTCTTGATGCGGCTTCGAAACCCAAAGCGCCGGTACCCGCAAAAAGATCTAGGCAACGCAAACCCGTTAAATCCTGTCCCAACCAGTTAAATAAAGTTTCCCGAATACGATCAGTTGTGGGGCGTAGGCCAGGAAGATCCAGAACCGTTAGCAAGCGACTTCTCCAATTGCCGCCAATAATCCGAACCTTCTTTGGCGGTTCAGTCTTTAAGGTCTTAGTAGGTTTATTTATTTTTTACTCCCAATACAACAATCTTCATACGATCCATGGCAAGGTATTTTTGGAATGCAGCATTTACCTGTTCCAAAGTTACTGCCTCAACTTGCTTAGTCCACACGTCCATCGTATCGAGCGGCAAGTCATTCCATGCAATTGAAGAGACGTTATCCAACAACTTACGATTGTTATCAATCCGCAGTGGGTAACCATTCACCAGATTTGCTTTAGCAGCCGCGAGCTCAGATGGAGTGGGTCCATCGGCAATAAATTGAGCAGTGGTAGAGCTCATCACCTCTAAAGCCAGCGCAGCCTGATCGCTCTTGGTTTGCAGGCCCGCTTGAAAAATGCCATTCTCTTTTCCAGGGATAAAGTAGCTGAACACACTGTAAGCCAAACCGCGCTTCTCGCGTACCTCAGCCATTAAACGAGAGACAAAACCGCCGCCGCCCAAAACATAGTTACCAACCAGTAAGGGGAAATAATCGGGGTTGTTGCGAGCAACCGCGGTCATCCCCATAGCAATGTGAGCTTGCTGAGAGTCAAAAGGAATTTGAACCTCTCTTTGTGCCAAAGGCTCTACAGGGGAGCGCTCGAGCTCAGGTAATTTTGCGATGGGCTGAGCTGAAGCGGGAATCTGCTTCAACAACGTCCGAACAATTTCATCGGCTTGAGTACGGTCAACATCACCAACAATACTCACAATCATGCGATCACCGCGATAAAACTGTTTATGAAATTGCCTTAAATCATTCACACTAACAGCAGCAACTGATTTCACTGTTGGCGAATCAGCTAAGGGGTAGTCTCCATAAACTGATTTTTTAAAACGACGCTCAAGAACAAATTCGGGCTTGGTTTCTGCCTCAAGCAAACTCGTCATCGTTCTTTGCTTCTCACGCTCAACAATTTTTGACTCATAAGTTGGCGCACTCAACATAGCCGCTGCTAGTTTTACCGCTCTATCACGCAAGTCTTTTCGACTCAAACTCCGAATGCGCAAGATTGCTCGCTCGCCACTCACAGATAAGCCGATATTGGCTCCGAGATCAGCGATTTCATCAGCAATTTGGGCTTCGGTAAGAGCGCCTTTTTCACCCCTAACTCCATAATTCATAAGGCCCGCAACCATATCAGCTAGGCCACTTTTGCCAGCAGGGTCATAGCGATCGCCTGCATCAATGCTTACTTCAATGTCTACCATCGGCAGCGCTTTGGTTTGTACTAAATATGCCTTGGCACCCCTATAAGAATCTAACTTCTCGATAGGTAAGATAGCGTTGGCGTTACTAAGCAAGCCAAAAGCAAAGAGGCAAACTGAAATACTCTTAACGAAGAGATTCATCATTTGCTCTCCTTACCTGCAGCTTGACGCACCTGAGGATCCAATACCGCAATCGTGAGACCTTCATCTACCAGATATTTCTTAGCAACAGCTTGAACTTGTGCGGGAGTAATGGATTGCATTTTATCTAGCATGTAATCGATATCTTTCCAAGAAAAGCCAGCCATCTCGGTGCTGCCAATTTCCATTGCCTGGCCAAAGATAGAATCGCGCTTATAGATTTGCTCAGACAAAATCCGCACCTTAATTCTTTTGAGCTCAGACTCCAGAATCCCTTTTTGCATTAATTCGTCAAGCGCCTTCCGAATGCTTGTCTGAGCCTGATCGACTGTTTTTCCTTTAGCCATCGTGGTGCTAATTAAAAATAGTTCTGGCCCACGAGAAATCATGTCGTAGCCCACACCCACATCATTCACTACTTTTTCCTGCTTAACGAGAGTGCGATTAAGGCGGGCATTGTCATAGCCATCGAGCACCGCCGTCAGAAGCTCTAAGGCATATGGCTCGGGGTCATCCAGCATACCGGGCTCGAGGCGCGGCACCTTCCAAGCCATAGTTAGTTGAGCACTATCAGCTGGCGCCTTTACCTGAACCTGCTTAATCCCTTTTTGAGGTGGCTCAATTTGCGGCTTACGCACCGGTAAGTCATGAGCAGCAGCTGTGCCGTAATACTTCTCGACCATATTCAACACTGTTTTAGCATCTACATCACCGCTGATGACTACGGTTGCATTATTTGGCTTATACCAACTGCGATACCAATCTCGCGCATCGGATGCTTTAATATTCTGCAAATCATTCATCCAACCAATGACCGGATGGCGATATGGAGAACTCATATAAGCGGTTGCCATTAATGATTCGTTGAGCAAACTGCTTGGATTGTCTTCTGTTCGTAAGCGACGCTCTTCCATGATGACCTGAATTTCTTTTAAGAATTCTGCATCATCAAAATTGAGGTTAGACATACGATCTGCTTCAAGCTTGATCACGTCTTCTAATTTGGATTTTTCAACTTGCTGAAAATAAGCTGTGTAATCGCGCGAGGTAAATGCATTCTCGCGCCCACCGACTGCGGCTACCAAGCGAGAAAATTCACCCGCCTTCACTTTGTCGGTTCCTTTAAACATCATGTGTTCAAGCACATGAGCTACTCCAGTCTTACCATTGACCTCATCCATGGATCCAGCGCGATACCAAGCCATGTGAGCTACCGTTGGCGCACGATGATCTTCCCTCACAATCAATTTGAGTCCATTACTCAACCGATACTCATGCGTATCCCCTGAATCAGGGCTAGCAGCCCAAGCAAGATGGGTAAATACGAAGAATAAAAAGGAAATTCGGAGTAAATTGGAAAGCATCTGCTAAATCACCATATCCCTAGAATTAAATTGATAAGATGCAAGTTTTAAATTGTATCGATTATGTTCGGCTTACGTAAAACCCTCGGATCTCTTTTCAAATCAAGCAAGGTTGATGAATCTTGGTTTGAAACTTTAGAAGAATCACTGATTCAAAGTGATGTGGGTCTACCTACGACCGAACAACTCATCACCAAACTACGTAAAGCAGCAAAGTCTGAAAAGGCCTCTAGCCCAGAGGAGTTACAAACTCTTCTCATTCAAGAAGTCAGCGCCCTATTGACTGCTATTGAGCCTTCACCAAACCCACTATTTATAAGTGATAAGCCTAACACCCCAGAGGTGTGGTTGGTTGTAGGGGTTAATGGAGCAGGTAAGACTACGACCATTGGCAAACTCTGCCGACTCTTTCAATCTCAAGGAAAATCCGTTCTCTTGGCTGCCGGTGATACCTTTCGAGCTGCGGCACGTAATCAGCTTCAGGAGTGGGGTGGACGAAATCAGGTTGACGTTATTACGCAAGAAGGTGGTGATGCAGCAGCCGTTGCACACGACGCCATTCACGCTGCCATCTCTCGCAAGAACGATATTCTCATCATTGACACCGCAGGCCGTCTTGCTACCCAGGACAACCTCATGGAAGAGCTCAAAAAAGTAAAGCGCGTCATTGGAAAAGCGCTACCTGGAGCGCCTCACCACACCCTGCTTGTTTTGGATGGCAATACCGGACAGAACGGCTTGAGCCAGGTAAAGGCCTTCCATGCTGCTCTTGGCCTCACTGGAATCATCGTTACCAAGCTTGATGGGACCGCTAAGGGCGGCGTGATCTGCGCCCTAGCCCACACCCTACAAGAAGGCCCAAAACCCGCTGTGCTAGCCCTAGGTAAGGGCGAAGGGATTGAAGATTTAGCCCCCTTTACAGCAGGGCAATATTCTGCCGAATTATTCAATTAAATCAATAGCTTATAGAGCATTAAAACCATTAGCACTCTCTTGACAAGAGTGCTAAAATAGACTTCTATTAACACCTCCTATTTATAAGAAAAAATGGTTCAAAAGAAATCTGACAAACCGAATTTGCAAACGCTGCCAGTCGCGCAGACTGCGTCGGCGTCTGCATTTCCGATGCTGCCAACTCTTGGGGTTGGCACTCTCGACTCATACATTTCGTACGTTAATCGCGTGCCAATGCTTAGTGCTGCGGAAGAGTTACATCTTGCGCAGGAATTTCGTCGTACTGAAAATGTCGATGCCGCGAAAACTTTAGTGCTCTCTCATTTACGCTTAGTAGTTTCTGTTGCTCGCCAATATCTTGGCTATGGAATCCCGCATGCTGACTTAATTCAAGAAGGCAATATTGGTTTGATGAAAGCCGTTAAACGCTATGACCCAAACAATGGTGCACGTTTAGTGTCATATGCAATCCATTGGATCAAAGCAGAGATTCATGAGTACATTCTCAAGAATTGGCGCTTAGTAAAAACTGCAACCACTAAAGCACAACGCAAATTGTTCTTTAACTTACGTAGCAACAAACCTACCTTGAGCGCACTTACACCCAGCGAAGTTGAAGCCTTGGCTAAAGCACTTGATGTCAAAGGTTCTGACGTTAAAGAAATGGAAATGCGGCTTGCTGGTGGCGATGTCGCCCTAGAAGGCGATGACAACGACGATGAGTCTGCTTACGCCCCTATTCAATGGCTAGCGGATAACTCTCAAGAGCCTACCGCTCGTATTGCTAGCGCTGAAGCGGATGCCCTGCAAGGCCCTAAACTAGACCAAGCACTAATGGCTTTAGATGAGCGCAGTCGCAATATTGTGCAATCACGTTGGTTGGCGATGGATGCCGAGGGAAATGGCACGAAAACATTGCATGACCTAGCCGATGAATATGGCATCTCCGCAGAACGCGTTCGCCAAATCGAAACTGCCGCTCTCAAAAAGATGCGCGGCCTGTTGCAAGCAGCTTAATCAAGCTAGCAGTTTGCAGGTAGCAAACTTCTTTGATTCCCTTACTTCAGCAGCTCTTTCAAATCATGCGCCAAGGTCTCTGGACCTTGAGCGTGCTTGATATATAAACGTAGATGACCCTCAGGATCAAATGCATAGCTACCCGCTGTGTGATCCATGGTGTAAGAGCCTGGCTTAGATCCCGGAACCTTCTTGTAATAAATCTTGAAATCCTTAGTGACCTTCTCCAAAGCTGCCTCATCTGCAGGACGAAAACCTAAGAAACGAGAATCAAATGCAGGTACATACTGCTTGAGAATCTCTGCGGTATCGCGCTCAGGATCTACGGTAACAAAAAGTACCTGTACCTTATCGGACTGAGGCCCCAAGAGCGTCATGACTTGCTGCATTTCAGTTAAGGTAGTTGGGCAAATATCAGGGCACTGGGTGTAACCAAAAAACATCACCACCACTTTGCCCTTAAAGTCTGCCAAGGTTCTGACCTTGCCGTCTGTATCCACCAAACTAAAGTCTTTGCCAAAAGCAGTGCTGCCAGTGATATCAATATTTTTAAACTCTGGTTTTGGGCTGCAAGCAGTCAATACGAAACAAAGAATTGCTAAAAAGCAAATGCGCAAAAAATTCATATGACTCTCAGAGGAAATAATGGTCTATCAAAAGCGCCGCAAAGAGTAGCGAAAGATAGGTGATAGAAAAGCGGAAGGTCTTTTTGGCTAAAGCATCGCTATAGGAAATAAATAAGGCGATGACATAGGCCAGGAACATTAAGCCCAGGACGATTGCCGAAACTAAATACACCATACCGCTCATGCCATAGATATAAGGCAGCATCGTAGCTGCAATCAATATGAGAGTGTAGAGAACGATATTGAGAAGTGTGAAACGCTCTCCATGAGTCACTGGCAGCATTGGTAAGCCCGATTGAACATAGTCATCGCGACGATACAAAGCCAATGCCCAGAAATGTGGAGGGGTCCACACAAAAATAATCAGAACCAAAAGCCAGGCTTCTGCCGAAAGCGTATTAGTCACTGCAGCCCAGCCCAAAGCCGGCGGCATTGCGCCGGATAACCCGCCAATCACAATATTCTGTGGCGTGGCAGGCTTTAGTAACCAGGTGTAAATCACTGCATAACCAACGAAGGTAGCAAGTGTTAGCCACATTGTTAATGGGTTACAAAAATTCCACAAAATAATCATTCCTAGTGAACCTAGAACAATTGAGAAAATAATGATGTGAAAAGGCGTCACTTCGCCGGTGGCTGATGGACGCCAAGCAGTGCGCTTCATCTTGGCATCAACGGCTTGCTCAATCAAACAGTTCACTGCAAATGCAGCGCCAGCTAAAAGCCAGATACCAACAATGCCACCAAAAAGCACTGGATACGGAACCATGCCAGGCGTCGCTAAGAACATACCAATCACTGCACAAAAAACAGCGAGCTGAGTCACCCTGGGTTTAGTTAAAACCCAATATTGACGCCAACGTGGCATAGCCACTGGTGCGCTTGTTTTAGAGTCGCTCATATTTACGCCATCTTCTTTTGAATGAAAGGCTTCCAAGAAGCCCAATAACTCATTCTGACCAAACAGAATACCAAAGCCGCAGAGCCGGCAGTGTGTAATAAAGCCGCCAATAACGGCCACTGAAACACCACATTAGAAATACCAGTCATGACTTGCAATAAAAGCACCGCCAGCAAAAGCTTGGCTACTTGATTAAGACCTGATAGAACTGGGGTTGCTAGCGAAAGAGCGCTCCAGCCCAGAGCCCCAAGCACGACCAATACCAGCACAGCAAAGAGGCGATGTGCCCAGTGAATTGTTTGCAAGGCCGCAGGGGAAATAAATTCTCCTTGCGCATTAAGACCCAACTGACGCCAGAGAGTAAAACCCTCACTCCAATTGGTCTCAGGCCAAGCGCTTCCCAAACACGTCGGGAAATCAGGGCAGGCTAGTACTGCGTAATTAGTACTCACCCATGCACCCAGGAAAATTTGGATGAATAAAACAACAAAGGAGAGGGTGAGCAGTTGCACAGAAAGCGGACGCACCCGAATAGTACGAACAGCAGAGGACTTGCTCTCCCATGACTGCTGCGCATACGCTGTTAAGCAAGCCAATAAGATCAAGGCCAACATCAAGTGAATCGTAACAATGATTGGCTGCAACTTCAGGGTGACAGTCCAAGCACCAAAGGCACCTTGAACACAGACTAATAAGAGCAAGCCCAAGCTGCCGAGTAAAGGATTTTTTCCTAAGGACTTCAGCTTAGTCAATGCAATAACTACTTGTACCAAAATCAATGTACCTACCGTCATTGCTAAGTAGCGATGAATCATTTCGATCCAAGCCTTAATAACCGTCACAGGGCCTGTAGGCATGGCATTCTGAGCATGCTGAATATCGCCAAGCGCATGAAAAGGATTGGAAGTGCCGTAGCATCCAGGCCAATCTGGACAACCCAATCCGGAGTCGGTGAGACGTGTAAACGCGCCGAACACAATCAGATCAAAAGTCATGAAGACCAAGACCCAATTGAGTTTTTGCAACAAGCTATAGCTAGGCTTTTTCCAAATAAAGAAGAGCGGTAGGCCAGCAAAAATAATAGCGATGGCTGCCAACTCCAGAAATAAAATCAGACTGGGCATTACAAACTTTCGCCCTTGTGATTGAGCTTCAAAAGCTTTTCCAAGTCTTTCTTCATACTAGAAAATTCTTTAGGAGAATTGGTCACTGGGAAATACATCATCTTGGCAGGGCTTGGGTCAATCAACTGAATGTCCTGTCCTACACCTTCTTTATTTAACCAAGCCTCAAAGTCAGCCCTTTGCTTTGGGTCGGAGGGCAATGCAACCACCTTAACCCCTGCCGTCTTTTCGTCATAAATCTTGAGGACTTCTGGGTCAACAGGCTTGCCATCTGTATTCACCCAGATCAACTGCAAGCGTCCACTTTCTCTACCCATAGCAACTCTGGTTTGGCGCATCAGAAATAAAGCTTCAATACATTTCTCATCTGTGATGTGACATTCGCCAGCTGGACGAGCAACCAAGAGAGTCCATTTACCCTGGAGTGGGGCATCAAGCCACGCCGCATTGAACTCTTGTGCTGGATATACGAGTGTTCCAAAATTCGTTTTTCCGCCCTCAGGCTTAATCACGTAATAAGCAAAGTAAGAGGCGAGAACTGGTGAGGCACAGGCAAGCAATAACAACAACATCTGAATGCGGCCACGACGCGTACGCGCATTAATCGCAGATGCATCCACCTGTGAAGCCGGAATTAATAACTCTTTATCACTCACGTTTGATCCCCATTCACTAGTCCCCGTCGTTTATATTGCCGCAGGCCACTTAGCAACCAAAATATAAATCCAGCAAAAGCCAAAGCAAACCACTGGAATGCATAAGCATAATGGCGATCGACCCCACTTGTCAGAGGCGCCCAATCGCGGATTAAGCCATCCTCTATGCCAACCTCAATCTGACGCAAGATAAAGGGCGCTTGGCTCCAACCATGTAACTTGCCTTCAGCTGTTAAATCAAAATTTTGCTCAATTCTTGGTTTGTTTACATCGGCAGAAATCTTGCCGCCCCCAAGCTCATAGACTTTCCCGGGGTGAGCAAATACAACGCCTTCAATATTGACTGCTGTATTTGGGGTCTGCACGGGCGGGAGGGTTTCGCGATTTTCATTATTGCGCGGCGCCCAACCCCGATTCACCCAAAGAACCTCATCTTTCCCTTCGAGCCTCAAAGGCATCATCAGGTAAAAGCCAGACTGTGCAGTGGCGCTACCAACAGGCGGAATAGGTCTTGGCCTGTTATCCAGCCAAACTGCTGCCTCAGGAACATATCGCCCACGAGCAATCATACGGCGCTCACCAGCCTCTTCCAAAGTCCATGGTGCTGCATTGGCACTTAAGATGGGCATTTGTTGACGGGCCTGTAAATTCGCTGCCAAGGCAATTTTGGTATCAGCCCTGCTTAATTGCCAAACTCCAGCACTACAGCCGATCGCAATCACCAGCAAGGCTGATAAAGTAGCAACTATGCGCTTGGCAACGAGGGCAAAAAACAGCTTATTCAATTGAGGGATTTGAGATGAAGTGGATTATTCCTATTGTCCTACTAATGATTGTTTTTAGCTTAGGATCGGCTCTGTATTACATGATGAAAGATAGGGGGAATAGCTCCCGTATGGTTCATTCACTGATGCTACGCATTGGGTTATCCGTCGCGCTATTTTTAGGAATTCTGCTAGCCCACTACTTTGGCCTCATTGAGGCTACCGGCATCAGGGTGGGAACAAACTAATCGTTACCGCACAAAACAAGAGTACCAAAACAAATCGGGGCTTTAAAGCCCCGATTTTTTATTCAATTTACATCCAGTAAACAGCGATGTACAAGCCAAGCCAGACAACGTCAACAAAGTGCCAATACCAAGCAGCGCCTTCAAAAGCAAAGTGGTGTTTAGCAGTAAAGTCGCCACGAATCATACGGCGCAATACGATCGCCAACATGGTGCCACCAAGGAATACGTGGAAGCCATGAAAGCCAGTCAACATAAAGAATGTAGAGCCGTAGATACCTGATGTGAGCTTTAAATTGAGCTCATGGTAAGCATGGTAGTACTCGTATCCTTGGAAGCACAAGAAGATGAAGCCCAAGCCAACAGTTGCAGCCAAGCCAGTAATGGCCTTCTTCATGTGGTTCGCTACCAATGCATGGTGAGCAATAGTAATAGTGACGCCAGAGCTCAACAACAGCAATGTGTTGATGGTTGGAATCGGCCATGGACCCATAGTGGTGAACTTCTCAACCAATCCAGCAGGACCATCATTTGGCCACACAGCCTGGAAATTAGGCCAAAGTAATTTGCTCGTAACGTCGCCCATCCAAGGCATTGCAATATTGCGTGCGTAAAAGAGGGCTGCAAAGAAAGCGCCAAAGAACATGATTTCTGAGAAGATGAACCAAGCCATTGACCAGCGATAAGAGATGTCAACGTTGATGCCATTCTTACCAGCATTGGATTCAGCAATCGTATCGCCGAACCAGTGATAGAGTACAAATAGAACCCATGCCACACCAACTAAGCTTAGGGCGCCGCCCCAAGAAGTGTGATTTACCCAGCCAGACATACCAGCGCCAAATGCAATTAAGCCGACGGCGGCCATGGCAGGATGCCTAGATAGTCCAGGGACGAAATAGTATGGGGTTGAATTGGATGACATCTTATTCTCTCTATTCAATCAAAAAATAATCAATGGGACACAACTGCTTTCACTATCAACAGGAGAACACCCATAAAAATCAAGGCGCCAACAACACCTGCAATGATAATGTGAACAAAACTGAGTGAAGCTACATCTTCCTGCAAACCTGATTGTTTACGCACCCCCAAAAAGCCCCACATCACGGCTTTCATAGACTGCATAAAACTACTTTTTTTCTTCACGACACCACCTTTGACTTTGGTGCAGGTGGTGTACCACCCATGCCCAGCTCAAAGAAGGTATACGACAAAGTAATAGTTTTCACATCGTCCGGTAAACCCGCATCGATCACAAAAACTACCGGCATCTTCTTTGTTTCATTTGCCGCTAGTGTCTGCTCCTGAAAACAAAAACACTCTAACTTTGTAAAAAACTCTGTTGCGCTTTTAGGCGCATAGCTTGGTATTGCCTGTGCTCGCACTGGGCGATTCTGATTATTAGTGACCTCATAAACAATCTCAGTCATTTCACCAGGGTGCACCTCTAAAAAATTCTTAACCGGTTTGAAAGTAAACGGGCCACGACTATTGGAGTCAAACTCAATCGTCACTGTACGAGCGTAGTTAACCTGGGTATTACCAACCCTATTTGGGCTGAAGGCTCTGACACCATAGTCATTTTTGCTCGTTACAACATTAATCCCAGTAACCTCACACAAGGCTTTGTACATTGGGACTAGTGCGTAACCAAATCCAAACATCATTACCGCTGCAATTAAGAGCTTTAATAAAATCTGGCGATTCAGTGATTGAGTTGAAACCATCGTCATCGCGGGATTAACCCAACATACTCCGTTTAATCACAATACCAATAAAAAATACCAATACAACACTCAAAAGAATGAAGCCCATCCTGCGATTATTCGCAGCAAGGGCTTGCTTCTCTGACGACTTAAATTCCTGCTTCACGCATTTGCTCTGCACTAGGCGGAGTTTCAAAAGTGTGATGTGGCGCTGGAGAAGGAATAGTCCACTCCAAACCTTTAGCTCCATCCCATGGCTTCATCGGTGCTTTTTCACCTTGGCCACGATATGCAGGAAGCACAACGAAGAACAAGAAATAAACCTGCGACAAGCCAAAGCCCAATGCGCCGATTGAAGCAACCATATTGAAATCAGCAAACTGAGTAGGGTAATCGGCATAACGACGTGGCATACCCGCTAAGCCCAAGAAGTGCATTGGGAAGAATGTGATGTTAAAGAAAATCATGGAAGTCCAAAAATGGATCTTGCCGCGAGTTTCATTGGCCATAAAGCCGGTCCACTTAGGACACCAGTAGTAGAAGCCTGCGAACATGGCAAACAATGAGCCCGCTACCAAAACATAGTGGAAGTGAGCAACGACGTAGTAAGTATCCTGAACACCAATATCAATTGGTGCCATTGCCAAGATCAAACCAGTAAAGCCGCCCATGGTGAAAACGAAGATAAAGCCGATAGCCCACAACATTGGAGTTTCGAAAGTCATCGAACCCTTCCACATTGTTGCAACCCAGTTAAAAATCTTCACGCCAGTTGGAACAGCGATCAACATTGTTGCGTACATGAAGAACAGCTGGCCAGTTACAGGCATACCAGTTGCAAACATGTGGTGAGCCCAAACGATGAATGACAAGATCGCAATCGATGCGGTTGCATAAACCATTGAGCTGTAGCCAAACAATGTTTTTCTGGAGAATGTTGGAATGATTTCACTGACGATTCCGAATGCAGGAAGAATCATGATGTAAACCTCTGGGTGACCAAAGAACCAGAAAATATGCTGGAACATGATTGGGTCGCCACCGCCAACTGCAGAGAAGAATGAGGTACCGAAATGACGGTCAGTCAGAACCATGGTGATTGCGCCAGCCAATACAGGCATCACAGCAATCAACAAATAAGCAGTAATTAACCAAGTCCAGCAGAACATTGGCATCTTCATCAAAGTCATGCCAGGAGCGCGCATATTCAAGATGGTCACGATGATGTTGATCGAACCCATGATGGAAGAGGCGCCCAATAAATGCAGAGCAAAAATAGCCATGTCCATGCCAGGACCCATTTGTGAGGTCAACGGAGCATAGATAGTCCAACCACCTGATGGAGCGCCGCCAGGAACTAGGAATGAACTGAACAACAGGCTTGCAGCCACCGGAAGGATCCAGAAGCTAAAGTTATTCATACGAGCAAACGCCATATCGGATGCGCCAATTTGCAAAGGCACCATCCAGTTTGCGAAGCCAACGAACGCCGGCATGATCGCGCCGAACACCATTACCAAACCATGCATGGTGGTTAGCTGATTAAAGAACTCAGGACGGAAGAACTGCAAACCCGGCTGGAACAATTCCAGACGAATTCCCAACGCCATCATGCCGCCAGCTAACAAGCTAACAAACGAGAAGATCAAATACATCGTGCCGATGTCTTTGTGGTTGGTTGCAAACAACCAACGACGCCATCCGTGTGGCGTGTGATCATCATGCGCGTGATCGTGTGCGTGGTCGTGGGTAGTGGAGACTGTGCTCATGGATTACTCCGGTTTCGTTTTATCTGTATTAGTTAATCTGATTTACTGGCCGCGTGCGGTAATAATTTCTTGGGTCTGAATCACTTCACCCGTTTTATTACCCCATGAATTACGGGTATAGGTAATAACGGCTGCGATATCTCCATCGGAAAGTACGCCTGCCCACTTCGGCATTGCGTTTTTACCGTTCAGCAAAATATTAAATTGGCCTGCTTTAGGTCCATTAACCACTTTGCTGCCATCCAATGCGGGAAACGCACCAGCGCCTTTGCCATTCGGCTGGTGGCAAGCTGCACAGTTTGCTGCATAAACTTTTGCGCCACGCTCTTTTTGCTCATCCAAGGTGTAAACCTTTGATGGGTCATCGCCGCCAGCACCCATTGCTTTTTTCTTCTCAGCAACCCAAGCGGTGTAATCCTCTGGTGAAACTACTTTCACAACGATAGGCATGAAGGCATGCTCTGCTCCACAAAGCTCAGAGCACTGACCGCGGAATGTGCCAATCTTGTCAGCTCTAAACCAGGTGTCACGAACAAAGCCTGGGATTGCATCTTGCTTTACGCCAAATGCTGGAATAGTCCAAGCATGAATAACGTCATTAGCAGTAGTAATCAAGCGAATTTTTTTACCGACTGGCACAACCATTTCATTGTCCACTTCCATCAAATAGGTATTTGATTTTGGTGCCAAGTTGTTAATTGCTTCACGTGATGTTGACAAGGTAGACAAGAAGCTGATGCCTTCGCCTTCGCCCTTGATGTAGTCGTAACCCCACTTCCACTGATAACCAGTGGTCTTAATAGTGATGTCAGAGTTGGTAGTGTCTTTCATCGCCACAACAGTTTTTGTTGCTGGCAATGCCATGCCGATCACGATCAAGAGTGGAATGACTGTCCAGATAATTTCAACAGTTGTACTCTCGTGGAAAGAAGCTGATTTGTGACCCAATGATTTGCGATGCTTCAAGATGGAATAGAACATCACTCCAAAAACACCAATAAAAATCAATGCACAAATAACCAACATCATCCAATGCAACCAATGGATCTCTTGCATGATTTTGGTTGCGGGAGGCGTGAAATTCAGCTGATTAACAGCCGGGCCACCAGGCATATTCTCTGCTGCATGAGCAAAAGCAGTGCCAAAAGCTACTGCGAAATAGAGCGAAGCCCTAGTGACTTTTCCAAATAAATTCATCTTATTCTCTGTTTATTGTCGTGAGCAAAGCAGCAAAAATGCCACAAAATGCCCAAAAAACGGTCTCAAGCTAATACTTACAGCCGTGATTATAGGGTTAATTAGATACAAGAACAAACCGGGTTAACCCAGCTTGAACCAATCTTGGTCGAGGTTTAAATGATAGTAAGCACTTACACTTAGGCAGAATCTGACCTAGTCTTGCGCCCAATTTGATTTAGATCAATGTAGGCGACGTTGTCCTTTGCCTTTGCAAGGCGCTTTCCGAGGGCCCACGCATGCCCATAAACCACCTCTAAGGTGATTTTTTGCGGCAAAACCTCTTTTCCAATCGCTTTGGGAGGGGTGGAATCCATCAATTTCAGCGCACTCATATCAGCCAGCAATAAAGCAGGTTTCTCGTAATCCAAAGTGAGGTACTCCATGTCCATTACAGGATCAGAAAACCGCTCACCAAGCAAGGCATCCCCCATATCGTGCATATCCCAAGGGCTTAATAAATTCTTGAGCTTTAATTCTGAAAGATCCAAGGCGCGCAACTCTTTTCCGGTATCAGGCCCTAAATAGCTAAATGTGATTAAACCGCCCTCACGCAGTACGCGCCAACACTCCTGTAAAAAATGCTTTGGATCAGGTAAATCGTGCAATAAAAGATCGCTGAACACTAAATCAACAGAATTGTCGGGAACATTAAATCTTCCAGACGAGCTGTAATCTTCCAAGGAGCAAGCGTTGCTCGCAAATAAAGATCGCCAATTACTCAGCGCTTTAGCACGCCACATTTGAAATCCCGAAATACCTTTTTCGGTAATGCTAAAAATGCGTGCCTTTGGATAGCTCTTAGCGAGCACATCCAAATGCTTACCAGCAAAGTCAGGCACCACCAAGATGTCTTTTACATCAAGCTTAACGATGTCTAATTTCTGCAGCATGCGATCTGCAATTTCGTCTTGTAACCATCTAAGGGGCTGGGTCATTGGCTCAGTATACTCAGCGCCCCATGCGATTTCCAGAGAACATTTTTCAATCCATTTGTGAACCGCTTTTACCCACGGCTTGCATTGCTTGTCAGGGGTTTCAAAAATCATCCCTATGCGATCGCTGTCTCACTCAATTACGAGATGATGGCTTATTGAACTACCTATGCTGCTATCAATGTGGCATAGCACTTCAGGTTTCGGAAATTGCACAGCAACGCTGTATGCAATGCCAAACCTTGAGACCCTACTTTGATGAAACTTATTGCTTAGATCGCTACGATGGCTTGCTACAAACTCCACTGCATGAATTGAAGTATCAAAAACGGATTACATTTGCTAATGCCCTTGGCAGAATATGGAACTTACTTCTCAGTAAAGAGCTTGAAGATATCTCCGCTGATTATTTACTACCAGTGCCGCTCAGTATTGAGAAGTTAGCACAGCGTGGTTTCAATCAAAGTTGGGAAATAGCCAAACAGATTCGGTGTGGAAGGCATATTCAAAAATCACCTTATATGCTGCAGCGCCATCATTATGCAAAGCATCAGGCTGGAAGCACCTTGAGTAATCGTCACCTAGCCATTCAGGGAATGTTTTATGTTGAAGAGCGTTATATTCAGCAGCTCGCAAACAAGACTGTGATTGTGTTTGATGATGTGATGACAAGTGGCGCAACTCTTAATGAAATTGCGCGGGTTCTGAAGGACAATGGTGTATCTCGCGTCATTAATTGGGTAGTACTTCGAGCTGCGCGACCAATTTAAAGAGTGTCACATGTTTAATATCGTTTTATTTGAACCAGAAATCCCGCCTAATACAGGCAACATTATTCGTTTGTGTGCAAACACTGGCGCGAAGCTGCATTTAATTGAGCCCCTTGGATTTCCAATGGAAGATGCTAAGTTGCGTAGAGCGGGCCTAGACTATCACGAGTTTGCTCGCGTCAAAGTACACAAAAATTGGGCGCAGTTTTTAAAGGATGAGCAGCCCGACCCTCAACATCTCTTTGCATTGACTACCAAGGGCTCAGGAAAGTTTCATGAAGGTAAATACACGCCCGATGATTACTTTGTATTTGGCTCTGAAACTAAAGGCATTACAGATGAAGTCAGGGACTCCATTCCGATTGAGAATCGTATGCGCCTAGCGATGCAAGATAGTAGTCGCAGTCTGAATCTATCAAATACTGTAGCAATCGTAGTGTATGAAGCATGGCGGCAAAATGGCCTTGCTGGTGGCCAATAACAAATTGACCCAAATACTGTAATTACGATTCGATTTTAGGATCGCGCCCCATGAGCTTTTTAACAGCATCATGCGGCTTCAATTTTCCGGAGAGCACTTCACCCATCATCGTAGTAATAGGCATCTCAACCCCTAGGCGTTTTGCCAAGTCGCCAACCGCCTCTGCACAAAGCACACCCTCAGCAACGTGACCAAGACTGGCAAGAACCTCAGCCAGCGACTTACCAGCAGCAAGCTCAAGACCAACGCGCCGATTACGCGATAGATCTCCAGTGGCAGTCAAGATCAAGTCTCCAACCCCAGTTAGACCCATGCAAGTTTCGGGTTTACCACCGGCAGCCTTCACAATGCGCATCATCTCTGCTAAACCGCGCGTGAGAACAGCGGCGCGTGCATTCAAACCCAAATCTAAGCCGTCACCAATACCTGCAGCAATAGCCAAGACATTCTTAATAGCGCCGCCCAACTCCACACCAATTAAATCATCGCTTGAATACACCCGCATATTCCCGTGATGGAAAGCGGCCTGCACTACTTCACATAACTTGGGAGATTTGCTAGCAACGGTTAAAGCGCAAGGCATGCCCTCACCAACCTCACGCGCAAAGCTTGGGCCAGATAAGGCGCCATAAGAATGCGTTATTCCATGAGAATGCATCTTGCTCTCGCGCTCCACTACCTGGTGAGGCAATAAGGCAGTAATAGGCTCAAGACCTTTGCAGAGCCAAATAATATTAAGTGGGCGCTCAGCAATCTTTAAGGCTTGGGCGATTGTTTCTGAAAGTCCCGACATTGGTGTAGCAATGACCAATAAATCATCGCTAGAAAGTCTTTTGACAGCAGCAGAAAAATCACTCTCAAACTTGAGGCTTGCAGGCAACTGAATCCCTGAAAGATAAGCACGATTTTCAGCGCTCTCTTCGATTTCTTTTAACTGTTGTTTACTACGAGACCATAAAACAACATCGCCCTCTTGGAGAAAGCGAGCTGCTTGTGCAGCCATCGCCGTTCCCCAGGCACCAGCACCAAGCAGTGTCACTTTCATGATCTGTGGGCTTGCTCGTTGAGCTTAGTGAGGCTTGCTCTCAGCCGCGGCACCATCCTTAGCAGCAGCTTCTTGTTGAGCTTGCATCAAACGATGTTCGTACATGCCGTGGAAATTAATCTCATTCAAATGAATTGGCTGAAAGCCTGCGCGACTAATAATATCGGCGATATTTGAACGCAAATACGGATATAAAATCGTTGGGCAAGCAATACCAAGCATTGGATCGATTTGCTCAACAGGAATGTTGCTAAATTCAAAGATACCGGCTTGTTTTGCCTCTACCAAGAATAGTACTTTGGTATCGACTTTAGCAGTCACAGTAGAGCTGAGGGCTACCTCAAAGATCCCTTCGCTTAAGGGTGCAACGGAGATATCAATCTCAACCTGCACTTGTGGCTCAGACGCAACCAACAAAATCTGCGGAGCATTTGGTTGCTCAAGGGATACATCTTTTAAGTAAATTCGCTGAATACGAAATCCAGGTTCCTTAACTTGGTCGGCGCTTATCTGCGGTGCTGGAGATTGTTCAGTCATTGCTAACTTTCATTGTATGTTTAATCTATTAAGCTAATAAGGGATCAAGCTTTCCAGCGCGATCTAATGCCACTAAGTCGTCATAACCGCCAACATGCGTGTCACCAATATAGATTTGTGGAACAGTGCGACGGCCAGTGCGCGTCATCATCACTTCACGCTGCGCTGGATCACGATCAATCAAAATCTTTTCGAGATTGGCAACGCCTTTTTTAGTCAGCAACTTTTCTGCCATGACGCAGTAAGGGCAAACTTGGGTGCTATACATTGTTACTGGAGGCATCGATTTCTCCTTACTTTACTAAGGGTAGAGCTGCCGCTTTCCAAGCCTGCACGCCACCATCTAAAGTGCCTACTTCGGCAAAGCCCAGCTTTTGAGCTTCGGCCACAAGTTTGCGCGACTGAGAGCCGGTTTCACAAACCAAGACTACTGGGTGCTTACGGTCTAACTTCAGCTTTTCAATAGCTGCCGTTAAACCAGCAGCATTAGCGAATTTGGCGCCAGGCAAATGACCCGACTTAAAGGCCTCTTCTGAGCGCAAGTCCAATACATAGGCTTTGCGTCGATTAATCCAAATCGTCGCTTCGGTAGGCGATAAGCCTTTTCCGCCAATAAGCGTAGATAATGTGGGAAGGAAAAGCGCTATGCCTGAAACCAACAGCAGGGCAATAAGCGCTAAATTATCAATTTGCGTGAGAAAGTTCATCACCGGATTATAGAATGGCTCTATGAAACAACTTGTCCTTATTCGTCATGGCGAATCCGCCTGGAACCTTGAAAACCGCTTTACCGGCTGGGCGGACGTCGACTTAACCCCTAAAGGCGCAGAACAGGCCACCGCAGCAGGTGAAAGCCTCAAAAAAGCAGGTTATGAATTTGATATTGCCTATACCTCTGTTTTAAGGCGTGCCATTCGCACTCTTTGGCACGTTCAAGACGCCATGGATTTGATGTGGCTCCCCGTTGTTCATAGCTGGCGTTTAAATGAACGTCACTATGGCGCACTCACCGGATTGAATAAAGCTGAAACCGCAACTAAATATGGCGACGAACAAGTTCATATTTGGCGTCGTTCCTATGATGTACGTCCACCGCTACTTGAGAATGATGATGAACGTCATCCTAAAAATGATCTCCGTTACTCAAAGCTCAATCCTTCCGATATTCCTTTGGGCGAATGCTTAAAAGATAACGTTGAGCGAGTATTGCCTTTGTGGAATGAATCTATTGCGCCCGCACTCAAAGCTGGCAAACGCGTTTTACTAGTAGCGCATGGCAACAGCATTCGCTCACTTATTAAGCATTTAGATCAAATGTCTGACGAAGACATCATGGAAGTGAATGTACCTAATGGTGTGCCACTTGTTTATGAGTTAGATGACAACCTCAAACCTATTCAACACTTTTATTTGGATTAAAGCAAAAGAGATATGCGCCAATTTCTAAAGAATTTCGCCCTGATAGCCGTTGGCCTTATTGCCGGCGTAGCAGCCACGATCCAGCTCTCTGCGACTGCCCAGCAAAGCGCCCAGCTGCCGCTGGATGAGCTTCGCACGCTCTCCAATGTCTTTGCCCAAATTAAGCGTGAATATGTTGAGCCTATTGAAGATAAGCAACTGTTAACAGATGCTGTTAAGGGAATGGTGAGCAGTCTTGATCCGCATTCCACCTTCTTAGATAAAAAAGATTTTGCAGAAATGCAAGAGATGACTTCTGGAAAGTTTGCTGGTCTTGGTATTGAAATCACTTCTGAAGATGGTGTAGTTAAAGTACTTAATCCAATTGAAGACAGTCCTGCTGCTCGCGCAGGACTTCAAGCCGGAGACCTCATTACACGTCTTGATGACAAACCGGTACGCGGCATGTCTCTAGACAAAGCTGTACGCACTATGCGCGGCACGCCTGGAACCAAAATTACTTTAACGGTATTTCGTAAGAGTGAAGAGCGTAGCTTTCCGGTAACCATCACTCGTGCAGAAATTAAAGTTCAATCAGTCAAAACAAAAATTCTGGATAACGATATTGCTTGGGTACGAATCACTAGCTTTCAAGAGCGCACTGTTCCTGATCTCGCCAAGAAATTGACTGATATTGCCAATCAAGATCCAAAGCTCAAAGGCATCATTCTTGATCTGCGCAACAATGGCGGCGGCCTGCTGCAAGGAGCTGTGGGCGTAGCTGCAGCATTTTTACCTGCTGACGCAGTCATTGTCTCCACTAAAGGTCAGTCTCCAGATTCAAAACAGGTATTTAATGCAACGCCAGCGATGTACCGCCTAAATGAGTCTGGCGACCCTTTGGCGGGTGTTCCAGCGATATTTAAGAAATTGCCGATGGTGGTATTGGTGAATGCGTACTCTGCCTCTGCCTCTGAAATTGTGGCTGGCGCACTACAAGATTACAAACGCGCAACCATTATTGGAAAAACGACCTTTGGTAAGGGCTCCGTACAAACCGTTCGCCCCCTTACCAATGATTCAGCACTGAAGATTACTACCGCTTATTACTACACCCCAAGTGGCAAGTCGATTCAGGCCTTTGGTGTGAAACCAGATATCCCGGTAGACCAAAACAAAGATGGTGATCCAGATGATGTATTGATCACTCGCGAGATCGATAGCGAGAAACACTTGCGCAATAAGCAATCTGCCGAAGATAAGTTAATTAAAGATCGGGAACAGCGTCGCCTCGAAGAGTTGCAGCGCATTGAAGAGAAAAATGTCAAGAAGACTCCTGAAGAAAAAGAGAAAGATAAAAATAAGAAGCCACCTGAGCTAGGCAGTGCTGATGACTTCATGCTTTCTCAGGCAGTGGCTTTTATTAATGGTCAGCCTGTGAAGCGCTCTTCATCTAAACTCGAATAATCTTTTTATCTCTGCGGCTGGCACATGAATGACGAGCAGTTACTTCGATACTCCAGGCACTTGCTGCTTGATGAGATTGATGTTGCCGGCCAAGAGAAGCTTCTTCACTCACACGCATTAGTCATCGGCGCTGGCGGCTTAGGTAGTGCTGCCGCCCCCTATCTAGCTGCTGCCGGAGTCGGGCATATCACCCTGGTAGATCATGATGATGTAGAGCTCACCAATTTGCAGCGCCAAATCATGCATGCCGAAAGTAGCGTTGGCAAAAGTAAAGTAGCATCAGGAAAAGAATTTTTACAACGCTTAAACTCCAGCATTCAGATTGAAACCATTCAGGCTAAAGCCACAGCTTCGCTATTAGATGAAATACTGCCAAGCGTTGATGTTGTTCTCGATTGCACAGATAACTTTTCAACCAGACACCTGATTAATGCTGCCTGCGTTAAACATCAAATTCCATTGGTTTCAGGCTCAGCTCTCAAGTTCGATGGTCAAGTGAGTGTTTTTGATCCGCGAAATTCAAGCTCACCATGCTATGCCTGCATCTTTTCTCCAGATGAAGTTTTTGAAGAAGTTAGTTGCTCTAGTATGGGCATCTTCTCGCCTCTAGTAGGGATTATTGGAGCCATGCAAGCTGCTCAAGCCCTGCAGGTATTAATTGGTTTTGGAGAGCCTTTGGTGGGCCGTATGTTGCTTTGGAATGGGCGTACGACTCAAATCGATGAAATCCGTATGAGCCGTAATTCCGAATGCTCAGTATGCGGCTCTTCACACCAGGCAACGCGCTAACCAGTTAAGAAAGCAGTCGCTCCAGAGCCTTTGCCTGCTCCTCGGGCTCATATGCCTTCAAGACCCTAGAAACGCGGGCCTTTAATAAGCCTACATTGGCCTGAAGAATTTCCCGCTTGACCAGCAATAACTGGCTGAAGTGCATTGAGAAATCCGTTAAGCCCAAGGCAAGCAATAACTTCGTTAATGCAGGATCACCAGCCATCTCACCACAAACAGCCACAGGCACATTGGCACGTTTAGCTTGCTCAATGATATTGGCTAATAAATTCAATATCGCTGGATGTAATGGGTCATATAAATGCGCAACTGCATGATCTGCACGATCAATCGCCAAGGTGTACTGAATTAAATCATTCGTTCCAATAGAAAGAAAATCGAATCGATTAATAAACAAAGGCAAGACTAAAGCGGCAGCCGGAATCTCAATCATCGCGCCAACTTGAATATTCGGATTAAATGCTTTGCCACGCTGATGCAATTGTTGTTTCGCTTTTTCAATCAGCCTAAAAGTTTCATCAATCTCCTTAGCATGCGCCAACATGGGGATCATGATGCGCGCTTGACCATGGGCTGATGCACGCAAGATTGCTCTGAGCTGCGTTAAAAAGATTTCAGGCTCTGTTAAAGACCAGCGGATCGCCCGCAAGCCCAGTGGTGATGTGCCTGTTTGAGAAATATCGCCACCACCACCCAGCGCCTTATCGGCGCCAACATCAATCGTTCTGATATTGACAGGTAAGCCGTGCATTAGATCGACTACGCGACGATATTCTTGATATTGCTGCTCTTCATCTGGCAAAGCCTGTTTACGGTCCATGAATAAAAATTCAGAACGGAATAAGCCGACCCCTACAGCTCCTAACTTCACTGCCTGAATGGCATCTTCTGGCAATTCAATATTGGCAAACAACTCAATCTCAACACGGTCGGCCGTTTCTGTTTTTGCATGCTTTAACTGTTGGAGCTTGCGAGCTTCTTTGAGAACCTGAGTTTGTAACTTGCGATATTCGGCTAGTAGCTGCTCATCTGGAGCAACCACAACAACGCCTCGATCGCCATCTAACACCAACCAATCACCATGGCGAATCATTTCGCTGGCGTGGCGAACGCCAACTACCGCAGGTATTTCCATACTGCGGGCCACGATAGCTGTATGAGAGGTTTTACCGCCCAGATCTGTTACAAATCCGGTAAAGGCATGCTCTTTAAAACGCAGCATGTCGTGTGGAGCAATGTCGTGTGCGACGATGATTGACTCAACGCCGATATCGCTGGTTGGCAGAAAATCGGAATCGTTTAATGGATCTTTTTTCTGAGCATTTAATGCCTTAATCACGCGTTCAGCAACCTGCCGAATATCGTTGGCACGCTCCTTTAAATACGCGTCCTCAATATCTGCAAATTGCTCTAACAGATCATTCAACTCAGTGGTTAATGCCCAAGCCGCATTTAAGCGTTGTGTACGAATGAGTTTAATAGGCTTCTCAGCCAAAGCTGGGTCAGCCAATATCATGCCGTGCACATCTAAGAATGCCGCCATCTCTTGCGGGGCATCTTTTGGCAATCCTTGGCGCAATTGCTCAAGCTCTAGGCGAACCTGATCAAATGCGTCCAATAGTTTTTGTGCTTCAGCCTCTTCTTTGCCAGCCTCAATCAGGTGATGGCTGACTTCTAATGCTGCACGAGAAATCAGTACCGCCTTGCCAATGGCAATGCCTTTCGATACTGGAATTCCGTGCAATGCAAAAGTCATACTATCTACTCACCCTCACCAAATCGGTCATTAATTAAAGCAGTGAGTGCCTGCAAAGCTTCATCTGCTTTTTCGCCCACAGTCTCAAGGGTCACAGTGCTGCCGATACCAGCCGCCAACATCATCACACCCATAATGCTCTTTGCATTAATTTGACGCCCATTACGTGACAACAATATTTCACAAGGAAACTGAGCAGCTAATTGAGATAGCTTGGCAGATGCGCGCGCATGTAAGCCTAATTTATTGATGATTTCGATTTCTGCCGAAGGCATAGTGTGCTGGCCCTTATCTATTCTTGATTTACTTTTGTACCTAAGCGCAAGATGCCATTCTGTCCACCAGCAAGGGCTTTTTGCGCCAAATCTTCCAGATTTTCTCCACGATGAGAAATGCAACGCATCAGCATAGGCAGATTTAATCCCGCCAGCACAATGACGGGCGCATTCAGGCCCGATAAAGGGCCCAAAGCCTCTAACTTGGAGGCCACATTAGCAGGGGTTGCACCCATAACATCTGTCAGGATCAAGACGCCGTTGCCTGTGTTCACACCATAAGCCGCCTTCATCACGCGATCAAAGCTTGCCTTGGTGTCTTCATGAGGAGGGATGTCCACTGCCCGAACACGCTCAGGCAAAACACCAAAAGTATGCTCAGCAAACCCCAGCATTGCGCTGGCAACCGGTGTGTGAGCAACGATGACAATTCCAGTCATATTTATGCCAATGCTTTCTCTAGTGCTGCCAACCAAAATTGCGCAACATTAAAGTTGCTTTGGTCAGTAATTTCAACAAAACAAGTGGGGCTTGTCACATTAATTTCAGTGAGATAACCACCGATTAAGTCCAACCCAACTAAGAATAATCCACGCTGATTTAAAACAGGCGCTAATTTTTCAGCGATTCTTTTTTCGGTCTCGGTTAAGGGCATCGCTACGCCTTTGCCACCAGCAGCCAAATTACCCCGAATTTCGCTACCCTGCGGAATGCGAGCTAGCGCAAATGGCACTACCTCTCCGCCAATTAAGAGCACCCGTTTATCACCCTGGGCAATTTCTGGAAGAAAGCGTTGAACCATCAGGGTTCTTGCACCATTCTCACCAAGCGTTTCTACAATGCTCGCAAGGTTAAGGCCATCAGCTCCAACCCTAAATACACCCATGCCGCCCATGCCATCTAAAGGCTTAATCACGATATCGCGATGTTCCTGATGAAAACGCTCTACTGCAGCCAATTCACGCGTGACCAAGGTAGGCGGAATCAGTTCCGGAAACTCTGTAATGGATAGTTTTTCTGAATGATCTCGAACAGCGCTCGGCTCGTTCAATACTTTCGCGCCCTGGCGTACTGCAGCGGATAACAACCAAGTGGTATTGAGGTATTCAATATCGAAAGGAGGGTCTGTGCGCATGAGCACAGCAGAAAAAGACTTGAGTGTTCGAGACTCAATATCTCCTAACTCAAACCAGTTGGTGGAGCTAGGCTTAATCACTAAAGATTGGCAATCAGCCACTACGAAATCATCCCTCCACAACACATTGCGACTTTGACAAAACCACAAATGGTGACCTGCCTCTTGCGCTGCTCGCATCATTGCGAGTGTGGAATCTTTTTGAACCTTAAAAGATTCAAGGGGGTCTGCAATAAAAAGAAGGTTCATTATTTCTATTGAGAGATTAGTAATTTATTTATGCAGCTTCAGCATTAGGATCGGTTCGCTCTAGCTCCAATGATGCAGCAAGCAGCGCTAAGCGAGCAACTACGCCATATAGATAGAAGCGATTGGGGGCGGCGCTACCTGGCTTAGCCCCTAGATCAGGCATTGAGTTTTGCTCAAAAGCTAGAGGCACAAAGTGCATGCCTGGAGCATTGAGATTCTCATCAGGACCGCGGTCGGTATGAACGCGATAGAAGCCGCCAATGACATAACGATCAATCATGTACACCACCGGTTCAGCAACTGCTTCATTGACCTTCTCGAAGGTATAGACACCCTCTTGAATCAATACATCGCTGACCTCGAGACCTTCCTTGACCACACTCATCTTATTACGGTCTTTACGATTTAAGCCCTTTAACTGCGCGGGATCATTGACCACCATCACGCCCATACCGTAAGTACCGGCATCGGCTTTTACTACGACATAAGGCTTCTCTTTAATGCCGTACTCACGATACTTCTTAGCGGTCTTTTTTAAGACTTGCTCTACAGCAGTTTGAAGTTCGTCTTCGCCCTTACGCTCGTGGAAATTAATGTTGGAGCAGCTTGTAAAGTAAGGATTGATCATCCATGGATCAATATCAACTACTTTGGCAAATTTCTTCGCCACTTCTTCATAGGCGGCAAAGTGATTTGATTTACGACGCACATGCCAGCCAGCATGCAAGCCTGGCAGCAAGTACTGCTCATAGATATTCTCCAGAATCGGAGGAATACCTGCGGATAAGTCGTTATTTAATAGGATCGAACAAGGATCAAAATCTTTTAGACCTAGGCGTTGCTTCTTGAGACCTAATCGAGAAAGCGGCTCCATCAACAAGCGATTGCCATCAGGCAAATCAATCCAGGTTGGCTTCTTAATTTCTTCGGAGAAAGTACCCAGTCGAACATTCAATCCGGCCTGACGCAAAATCGAAGACAAGCGCGCAATATTCTGCAAATAGAAAGTATTGCGTGTATGTCGTTCTGGTATCAGCAATAAGTTTTTGGCCTCAGGACAAATCTTCTCAATGGCAGCCATGGCAGCTTGAACAGCGAGCGGCAACATCTGCGGCGAAAGGTTATTAAACCCTCCAGGGAAAAGATTGGTATCAACTGGAGCTAACTTAAAGCCAGAATTACGTAAATCGACAGAACAGTAAAAAGGCGGAGTATGTTCTTGCCACTCCAGCCTGAACCAACGCTCAATGGTTGGGGTCGCTTCTAGAACCTTTGACTCTAATTCGAGCAAAGGGCCGGTGAGTGCAGTAATGAGATGTGGAACCATTCCACCATTGTAAGATTATTAAAAGAAAGACGCGGGATCCGAGGATCCCGCGCTTAAAACTAGGCAGCCAACCAAGGCCGCCCAGTGAGGGGTAAATCTACTGATTAAGACTCGTAAGCAGTCTCACCGTGTGAGCTGATATCCAAGCCTTCGCGCTCTTCTTCTTCCTTAACGCGCAAACCAATCACGATATCGATCAATTTGAAGGCTACGAAAGAAACTACGCCAGACCAAATTACAGTGGTAATTACGCCTTGAGCTTGGATCCACAATTGGCTAGCAATTGAGTAATCAGGAGCAACAGCGTTAGCCACATAATCCCAAATACCAGAGCCGCCTAATGCTGGGTCAGCAAATACACCAGTCAACAATGCACCAGTAATACCGCCTACGCCGTGAACACCAAATACGTCCAAGCTGTCGTCTGAGCCCAAAATCTTCTTGAGACCAGTAACACCCCAGAGGCAAACTACACCAGCAACCAAGCCAATGATGATTGAACCCATTGGGCCAGCAAATCCAGCCGCAGGAGTAATTGCAACTAAACCTGCTACGCAACCAGATGCAGCACCCAACATGGAAGGCTTACCTTTGAGAACCCACTCAGCAACTGACCAACCCAATACAGCAGCAGCAGTAGCTAAATAAGTATTCACGAATGCCAAGGCAGCACTACCGTTTGCTTCAAGAGCTGAACCAGCATTGAAACCAAACCAGCCGAACCACAAGAGAGCAGCGCCAGCCATTACATAAACTAAGTTATGTGGCTTCATTGCTTCTTTACCGTAGCCCAAACGCTTGCCGATTACAAAGGAACCAACCAAACCAGCGATCGCAGCATTGATATGCACAACAGTTCCACCAGCAAAGTCGAGAACACCTTTTTGCCACAACCAACCAGCACGAGCAGTAATTGCTTCGAGTGATGCAGCATCTTTGATGTCATCTGGACCAGGCCAGAACCAAACCATGTGAGCGATTGGCAGGTAGCTCAAAGTGAACCAAATCACCATGAATACCAAAATTGCAGAGAACTTAGCACGCTCAGCAAAAGAACCAATGATCAAGCAGCAAGTGATTGTTGCGAACACTGCTTGGAAAGCCATAAATACATACTCAGGAATCACAACACCCTTACTAAAGGTTGCCGCTACTGAGTCTGGATTCATACCAGCCAAGAAGAGACGATCTAATCCACCGATGAATGCTCCGCCTTCCGTGAATGCAAAGCTATAGCCATAAATCGCCCATAGCACTGAAATCAATGAGAAGACCATGAAACATTGCATACAGATAGACAAGATGTTCTTGCTACGTGTCAAACCGCCGTAGAACAACGCCAAGCCAGGAAGAGTCATCAATAGCACTAATGCTGTACAGACCATCATCCAAGCAGTGTCACCTTTATTGCACTTTTCAGAGCAAAGAACAGGAGCAGGTTCTGCAGCAGCAGGAGTAGCAGCAGGAGCTGTTACAGCTGGTTTTTTTACTTCATCAGCATGCGCTGGCGAAGTAACGATTACACCAGTAGCACCAATAGCCAAGGCCATAGCACCACCAGCAACGAGTCGTTTCATCCAAGTTAACATTTTGAACCTCTCTTTAAAGTGCTGACGCGCCGGTTTCACCGGTGCGAATACGAATGACGTGCTCAACTGGAGAGACAAAAATCTTGCCATCACCAATCTTGCCAGTACGTGCTGATTTTTCGATTGCTTCAATCGCACGCTCCAAGATGCCATCTTCAACAGCAGCTTCAATTTTTACTTTAGGTAAAAAGTCGACAACATACTCAGCACCACGATACAACTCGGTGTGACCTTTTTGACGACCAAAGCCTTTAACTTCAGTGACGGTAATGCCCGAAACTCCCACTTCCGAGAGAGCTTCGCGCACTTCGTCAAGCTTGAAGGGCTTGATGATTGCGGTAATTAATTTCATGTGTTTCTCCGTTCAGAGTGGAAATTAGAAAGTTTTTGTCAAAGCTACAACTGCGTTACCACGACCTTGGTTACCGCCGTTAGGTGTTGTGTACATGTAGTTGTTACCAACTTTTTGCACGCTAGTACCTGTGTAGTAAGCAGTACCTGACAAACCACCGCCAAAGTCCTTAGTTAAGCCAAATTTCCAGTCTGCATAGCTCAGGTTATAAGTACCGCCCATACCAGTACCAGCGATTGCTGAAGTAGTAACGATGTTATTCGGAACATACTGATAACCAACGTGACCATTCAAGGTAATTCCGTAGAAACCTGTGTCATAGTTTGCTGTCAAGTCTGGGTAGAAAGCACCTTTAGAGTTATAGATACCGAAGAGGTTGCTCAACGCATAAGAAACTTTCAAGAAACCAGTTACTGGACCTGCTGTAAAGTTTTGTGCAGCATAGATCTCAGTAGTACTAGGAGATGCGCCAGAAGACTGACGGCCAGTTGGATTGGCTTGTAACTGATTTGCAGTTGGGGCGTTAGCCATCATTCCAGAAACTGGGTAGTAGTACTGCAATACACCAAAGTCAGAGGCAAAACCTTCGCCGATCAACTCTTTCTTGAAACCAGCGTAGAAGTCCATTTCGATTGGGGCAGTAACAGAACCTGTGCCGCTACCAGGCTTACCATTGCCACCGCCGTAGCTATCGCTGATCCAGCTGATGTTTGAGTTCCAGTTACCTACATAGAAACCGCTCTCATGCGCGTAGTCAAAGCCGCCTTGAATCGCTGGCTTGTTATTGGTTTGTGTCAAACCACGATAGATATAGTTGCTTGCAACAGTTACGTTTGCAGTGATTGGACTTACTTCTGGTGCTGCTGGTTCGTCAGCCGCGAATGCTGCTGTTGAAAGGCCTGCCAACAAAGCTACTGCTGCCGCAGAGATTGCTGTCTTTTGCAAAGTTTTCATGAACTACTCCTTACTGGTTGTAATAAAAAAATGGGTTGAATGCTTATTGCATGGGGTGATATTGAATCCCCAGGGGTTCATGGCTTTGTCACAAATCCCCTAAATAAGGCAAATGCTCTTTTTTGGTGCTAAATATTGCACCGAATGAGTGAACATGGGGCATTTTTTGGGTTTTAACCCCTTTTTGGGTAGTTTTACGCATACAACTTAAAATACGAATGTGTATCTTTTCTGCAACTCTCAATAGAACTGCGAACCCTCATCATGCAAAAACCAGGCGAAATTCTCGGGCAAATCCAACGTATCGCTAACGATATGCAGAACAAAGTTGGTGATGCAATCCGCAATTCTCCAGCTCAAGAAATTGAAAAGAATGTACGCGCCATGATGAATCAAGGATTTCAGAAAATGGATTTGGTAACACGCGAGGAATTCGAGCTGCAAACTAAAGTGCTGGCCAAGACACGTGAAAAGTTAGAAGCGCTTGAAGCTAAAGTTGCCGCACTAGAAAAACAATAATTAAATAATCTTCTCTTCAGACTACTCTGGAGAAAAATCACTAAAGAAGTTTTCGTACTCTTCTTTAGACAATAAAGTTTTTGCACTCTCCGTACCTGCATTGGTATGCAAGACTGAGATCTGATAAATCCAGATATCGCCATTCTGTGCAACTCGATTAATCCAACGAACGCGCATGAGTTGCTGTGATTTACCGTTGGATTTCAAATCCAGAAAATAATCTTTGATCGGTAAACGCTGTCGATCTGCTGTTTTATAAAAAGCATCCTCAACAATGACATCACCACCAGATGCTTTTGTCCTATCAATTAAATTAGTCTGTAATTGCGAAAGTAACTTACTTAGTGAGGCACTTTGATTGGCTGGCAACTGGATAGTGCTAACCGAGTAAATATCATCATCAATTTTTACCGCTTCAAGTGTCTGTAAGAGCTCTTGATCAAGATAAGGAATGCGGCGCTCTAATTTATCTGGCTTCCCAGGAAATAAAGCGGTATATCTTTCTTGCGGCGCTTGGACTGTGCGCCAATCTAATTTAGGACTGCATGCAATGAGAAAAATGAAAGCCGCTAGTAAGGTAGCGGCCTTAGAAGCCCATCTAAACAACCCCAGCTCCGTGCGCCTGTTGATCTGCATGATAGCTTGAGCGCACCATGGCGCCTACAGCTGCATGGGAGAAGCCCATTTCATATGCCTTTTCCTCAAACATCTTAAAGACGTCGGGATGAACGTAACGCGTAACAGGCAGATGATGTCCAGACGGGGCGAGATACTGACCGATAGTGAGCATGTCGATATTGTGCTCACGCATATCGCGCATCACTTCCAAAATCTCTTCGTCTGTTTCACCAAGACCCACCATCAAACCACTTTTAGTAGGAATATGAGGGAAACGTTCTTTAAAGTCCTTCAAGAGCTTCAAAGAATGCAAGTAATCCGCACCCGGTCTAGCTTGTTTGTATAAACGAGGCACTGTTTCGAGGTTGTGATTCATCACATCAGGCAAACCACTAGGCGCATGCTCAGCAAAAATATCCAACGCTTTATCTAGGCGGCCACGGAAATCTGGCACCAACACTTCAATACGGGTATTCGGGGAGAGTCTACGTGATTGAGAAATGCAATCGACATAGTGCATTGCGCCACCATCGCGAAGATCGTCACGATCTACGCTCGTAATCACCACATAGTTCAGTTTGAGTGCAGCAATAGTACGTGCTAAGTTAGCAGGCTCTTTTGTATCAAGAGGATCTGGTCTACCGTGACCTACATCACAGAAAGGGCAGCGACGGGTGCACTTGTCACCCATGATCATGAATGTGGCAGTTCCTTTGCCAAAGCATTCGCCAATATTGGGGCAGCTGGCTTCTTCGCAAACGGTTACCAACTCGTTCTCGCGCAAAATCTTTTTAATTTCAGAAAAGCGGGAGTTATTAGAGGCTGCCTTTACCCGAATCCAGTCAGGCTTTTTCAATACCTCTGTTAAAGGAATAATTTTGATCGGAATGCGCGCAGTCTTCTCGCTCGATTTTTGTTTACGTGATGCGTCGTAATTGAGATCTTGGCGCGCCTCAATAGCTGGGTTGGTGTCAGGCTTATTCGTTGTCATGATGGCATCAGTTGCTTTTGTAAGTGCTGCAAAAGCCTTTGGCTAATAGTAGCTATATTGTCCTTGATCCCAAGGGTTTGCATGTCGACCGTCCTTAAACCCTCATACCCACAGGGGTGGATACGCTGAAATGCCCCTAAGTCGGTAGCGACATTCAGGGCTAGGCCATGATAGGAGCAGCTTTTGGAGACTTTGAGGCCCAAGGCAGCTACCTTTGCACCAATCCATTCTGGGGGCACTCCTGACTGCTGAGAGACATAAATTCCAGGGGCTCCCGGATGCCTTTCCACCTTAATCCCAAAATCTGCCAGCGTATCTATCAGCGCTTGCTCTATACGAGAGACCAATTCTTTTACAAAGATCCCTAGACGCTTTAGATCTAGCAAAAGATAAACCACGATTTGGCCTGGCCCGTGATACGTAATTTCTCCACCCCGATCTACTTGAACGAGTGGAATTTGATTGCTGGGTGAATGTAAGTTACCTGCATCGCCTGCCAAACCTAAAGTGAAAACAGGGGGATGTTCTAAGACCCAAATTTCATCGGGCGTTTCGTTAGTGCGTACTTTAGTAAAGAGCTTCATCGCCTCATAAGTAGAAGCGTAATCGGCTACACCCAGTTGTTTTACTAAAGCTGCCATGAATTAATTACAGAACAATACTAACCAATGGATGGGTGGACAAGGTTCTGTACAACTCATCTAACTGTTCACGACTAGTAGCAGTAATTGGCAAAGTAATGCCGAGGTAATTTCCATCCTTAGAAGGACGCTGCTCGACCTTACTCTCATCAAACGTAGGATCAAATTGTTTGGCAATATGCACTATCGCTGGAAGATATTCTGGATTTGCTTTACCCATGACCTTGATTGGAAATAATGATGGGTACTCGATTAATGATTTTTCTTCGGCCATATAGTCTTTCTATTTCTAATTACTTACGATGATCTGGCATACCTAACCACGCGCCAGTAATGATGTTGCGAATGCAATGTAAGCGGCGATGAAAGAAATGATCTGCGCCAGGTACTACTTGCACAGTTAACTCTTGGGGCCGCGCCCAATCTAAAACATCAAGCAAGGGAATGGTTTCATCCAACTCCCCATGAATCAAAATCGTATCGGCTGGAACTGGGGCCAGAGTCCATTTGCCTGCAGCGCTACCCACCATTACCAGGCGCTCAGCTGGACGACCTAAGTCTGAAAGCCTTTGCACTAAGTGACTGCCAACAAAGCTTCCAAAAGAAAAACCTGAAACTACTAGCGGCAAAGTATTCGCATCTCCTATCCAGGAGTGACTCGCAGTTGCTTCAAGCTGACTCCAACTTGATGGTGTACGCATCCAATCGGTTACATGAAGTAAATCCTCAAGCTCACCAACACCGTCGTCATGAACACCCTCAGTTCCACCTACACCGCGAAAGTTTGGGCGCACACTGACGTAACCCAATTGGTTAAAAGCACGCGCCATGGTTTGAGCTACCTTGTTATCCATCGTACCGCCCATCAAAGGATGGGGGTGAGCAACGAGGGCCAAGCCACGCACTGCAAATGCAGGATCATTTTTTAATTCATCTGGCAGATCGATGGACATCTCCATTGATCCAACAATGCCTTCAATCTGAATTACTTTTGTACGGCTATTCATAAAAAACTTTCAACTCTCTGAAATAACTAAGCTAATTGCAAGCGCTCTACTGGGAGCCCTGCGATTAAATGGGACTGGATAATTTCTTCAACATCATCTACATCAACCATGGTGTACCAAATACCCTCTGGGTAGACAACCATGACAGGACCGTCAGCACAGCGATCTAGGCATCCCGCCTTATTCACCCGAATTTTTCCTGGGCCCGCAAGACCAAGCTCTTTCACTCTTTTCTTGGCATAGTCAAACAAGGCAAAAGCATTGTGCTGATCACAACAATCCTCACCATTGGCGCGCTGATTGAGGCAAAAAAATAGGTGATGTGAAAAACTCATAGAAAAATTATATTCATCAATGTTTCGGTTTAAATTCAACAGCACTTCGAACCATCCAAATCAGTGCCAGAGGTAACCATACTACGGAAACCCATTGCATTAACTCATTAAAGTGCAATAGGCGTCCTTGATACCAGTGTCTGAGCGTCAGAATGAAATATGGATTGTCTGGCAAAACATTGACCGCTATTGTGGTTCCCAGCAAGCAAATCAAAGCCAACCAAAACTTAGTTGCCTGCTTAAATCGCAAGGCCCATCTTAATAAGATGCTACCTAATACCATTCCCCAGAGAGCGCCGGCTGTAAGCCAGATCAAACTAAACTCAGCGCCAAATTGAAGGGCGGTAAATAAAGTCTTCACCATCACTGTTAGGCCAAGCAATCCATTGAGAATACGCCACTGGGGGGCTTTAGTGCGCAACCCCAGAGAGAGCAACAAGGCCACTCCAAGCCAGCATAGCGAGGTAATTACCGCCTCTTGAATAACCTGATTGATCACCACAGTACCCCAATCAACGGAGCCAAATATGGCATGCCCCCATACGCCCGTACCAAGCCAAGAGCTTTGAGGATAAATTTGTGACCAGGGAAACAATAAGAACAAGGCACACGCTGCCCAATTAAGGCCAAACCATTGATCAAAACGTCGACGAATTGCGCTTCCAGAAAGCCATTGTGGTCCTAGAGGAATCGCCAATAAGCCACCTAACAGTCCTCCCAATATATTGGCCCACCAGTCCATCTGGCTCGGTATGCGAGTGGGCAGCCAAGACTGCAAAGTTTCCACTCCTAGCGCTAGGCCAGCACTCAAGCCAAGAGCAATTCCAAGGGCTACATAGTTACGCCAACGAGGGTAGGTAGCAAACATCACCAAAAACCCAAATGGAATGTAAGCCAAGATATTGACCGATACATCAAATAGGGTCATAAAGCGAGGTAGTGGAGCGTCCAACCACGCCCAAGCAGAGATCCCATTCTGAAAATCAAAGTCAAAGGGGTTCAGGCTTACATAGATGATCAAAAGCGCGTAGCTTAAGCTCATGGCCCTCGCCAATGGCATAGCCTGTAGTGGCCATACCAGCTTCCGAGGTCGTTGATCTTTTTGATCCATCCCACAATTCTAGGTCAGACCTTTCTACAATGGCGGAATGACTGCAAATTGCATCCTTGAGCGCGTTACCGAGACTAGATCCACCAATGATGATCTTATGAGTCGCTGGCGTGCCGGGGAACTCATTGATCCGGTGGCTCGGATTGCCCACAAACAAACTGCTGGCAAAGGCAGGGCAGGTCGAGCGTGGCTAGCCAACCCCGAAGACTCTCTTTGTTTTTCTTTGGCTTTTCCATTTACAAGAAGTCCTGCCCAACTCAGCGGACTGAGTTTGTTGGTTGGTCTGGCAGTAATAGAAGGTATTGCACAGGCTTGTAACCTGAGTGAATCAGAGCTTCAACAGGCTGGTCTCCGCCTGAAGTGGCCAAATGATGTAGTACTGAACAATGCCAAACTTGCTGGCATCCTCATTGAAGGCGGTCAAGCAAAAGCGGGGGATCCTACTTGGATGATTATTGGGGTTGGCATTAACTTGCGCAATGCGGAAGCAATTGAAGTAAATCTGAACACTGGACTGAAAGTGGGTTCTCTTGCTCAGCTGACAAAATCACTTCCCGATCCCGAATATCTCTGGCTCAAACTGATCGCTTCACTCGAACACAATCTTGCCGCATTTGACCTGCATGGATTTGAGACTTGTAAAGAACGTTGGATGGGCTGGGATGCGTATCGAGATCAAGCGGTGTGTATTTCAGGCGCTGGTCAGGAGCCTATTCATGGCATTGCAAAAGGTGTGGATGGGGCAGGGGCATTACTATTACAACAAGAAAACAAAATCATCGCCATTCATGCGGGTGATGTTTCATTGCGGATTCAATCATGAGCCTTTATTTATTTTTTGATGTTGGTAATACGCGCCTGAAGTGGGCGGCTGTGGAATCAACACAAAATCCTAGCGCTCAACAAAAAAAGTTATGGGCATACTCAGGCTCTATTAGCAGTAAGTCTTTGCAATCAGCAGAACATCGAGCTGAGTTGGCTGACTATATTGCTAAAACCTTACCGAAGCCTACAGCTATTGGCTTTGCCTGCGTTGCTGGTCAAGAGGCAATGACTAATCTCAAATCACTATTCCCACAATGGAGTGATTTGGACTGGAAGCAACTTAAGGGGGATAGCGCTTACCCAGGAATGCGTAGCCTGTATCAAGATCCCAGCAAGCTCGGCGCTGACCGCTGGGCTGCACTCATTGGAGCGCGCGTCTTATCGAATAAAAATACCTTGCTTGTGAATGCCGGTACTGCCACTACCATTGATTTACTGGGTTCTAACGGCGTGCATTACGGCGGATGGATTTTGCCCGGCCTTGGATTAATGCAAGAAAGTCTGGCAAACAATACTGCGCAGCTAGGCTTGGCTACACGCGCAGAACATCATGGATTTGGATCCTCCACTAATGACGCAATCATTGGAGGTTGTGATGCGGCGCAAGTTGGCGCAATCCTGTATGGCATACAGCATGCAAAAGAGTTAAATCTTCCCATCGAAAAAATTTGGCTTGATGGCGGTAACGCCAAAGTCCTAGAGCAAGAGATTACAAAAACTAATTTACCAATCAAGCAAGCCGTGGAAGTAAGCGAAGGATTGGTGCTGCGCGGTATCTGGGCGTGGTTACTGCAAAACCTTTAAGAGCGGATCTTACCCAACAGGCTTGTAGTTGAACGTTCATATAGGAAAGGTATAGCAACTGCTTTACCACCCCAACTCTTTACCAGATGGGTTTCTGCCAAAGTGTCGATATCGTAATCACCCCCCTTGACGTAAATATCAGGACGAATTTTTTCAATCAAATTGACTGGTGTTTGTTCGGTAAACAACACAGTCATATCAACGCTTTCCAATGCAGCCAATAAAGCTTGGCGATCAGCTTCTGAATTAATAGGTCTGTCATCGCCTTTACCCAACATCTTCACTGAGGCATCAGAATTCACACCCACCACCAAGCTAGCCCCCAGGGCACGGGCCTGTGCCAAATAACTGGCATGACCCCGGTGCAGGATATCGAAGACTCCATTAGTAAATACCAGTGGTCTAGGAAGATTTTCCAGGCGAGCAGCAAGCTGTTCTGGTGGGCAGACTTTTGCTTCAAAAGAGGGAGGTGGCAAATGGCGCATAACCCAATATTAATGGCAATCTTACGAGGCCAGCGATATTGGCCAGAATGTCTTAGACTTGGCCTCTCACTCGCGAATAAAAAAGGTGCGATATGCCCCGTTTTGTAATGAACTGCCTATTTGGGCTATTTGCATTCTTGTCTGGATTTCAGCTAGCCAATGCTGCACCCACTTGCAGCCCCCTCCTCTCCCATACTTTTCCTCGCTTGCAGGATGAGGCGCCACAGAGCCTTTGCCAATATCAAGGCAAAGTCATATTGGTAGTAAACACGGCCAGCTTTTGCGGCTTTACAAGCCAATATGAGGGGCTTGAGAAGATTTACGCTAAATACAAAGATCAAGGCTTTGTCATTCTGGGATTTCCCTCCAATGACTTTGGACAACAGGAACCTGGTAGCAACAAAGAAATTGCCGATTTCTGCAAGAACACCTATGACGTGAAATTTCCGATGTTTTCTAAGAGCACGGTTTCCGGCAGTAACCCAAACCCCCTATTTAAGATGTTGATTGCTAAAACTGGCACAAGTCCAAAATGGAATTTTTATAAATATTTAATCGATCGAAATGGTAATGTGGTTGATTCGTTTGGAAGCGTTACCAAACCCACCAGTAGCAGCATTACAAATGAAATTGAAAAGCTTTTAGGAGAAAAAGCTCAGTGAGTAAAAAAAGAATTGCCATTATTGGCGCAGGCATCTCTGGATTAGGCTGCGCCTATGCCTTAAGACAACATCCTGAATTTGAAATTACCTTATATGAAGCTGGCGATCACATTGGCGGCCATAGTAATACCGTTGATGTCACTTGCAATATCGATGGAAAAGAAATCACACACGGTGTAGATACTGGCTTCCTGGTATTTAACCGCAAGACTTATCCACGTCTCGTTCGTTTATTCGAAGAAATTCAAGCACCAGTAGCCCCTTCGGAAATGTCTTTTTCTGTATCGATTGATACCGCCAGTAAATCTGGGGCAGGGAAAAAGATTGAATGGGCTGGTAACGACATCAATTCTTTTTTTGGACAAAGATCTAATCTTCTCTCTCCATCATTTTGGAGAATGGCCTATGACATCATGCGCTTTAATCGTTTGGCTACTCAGTTAGCGCATGACCAAATTGACGCCGGTCATCAATACAAAGAACCTGATGAAAAAATTGCCGATTTTTTAAAACGTCATCGCTTCAGCCAAAGCTTTAAAGAGAATTACTTTCTCCCCATGATTGGCGCCATCTGGTCTTGTTCCGTCGAGCAGATGCTAGAGTTCCCCATTCAAACCATGGTGCGCTTCTGCCATAACCATGGGCTGCTGCAAATTCAAAATCGCCCGCAATGGTTGACTATTAAGGGCGGTTCACGAGAATATGTAAAGCGCCTTGTAGCAGTAATAGAAAAGCATGGGGTGGCCATTAAAAGGGAATGTGTCCTGAGAGTGAATACAGGTCATGATGGCGGGCCAGTTGAGGTTATCAGTCAGGCTGGCTCGGCCCATTTTGATGAAGTCATCATGGCTTGTCATAGCGACCAAACATTAGATCTGGTTCATGGCATTGACCAACAATCAAGAAATATCCTGGCATCAGTTCCATACCAAAAGAATCGAGCAATATTACATACCGATATTCGTTTCTTGCCAGATGCAAAACGTTGCTGGGCTGCCTGGAATTACACCGCTAAATCTGGCGCCAAACCCAATACAAAACAACATGTCAGCGTTAACTACTTAATTAATCGCCTACAACCACTACCAAATCAACTCCAAGACACTCAAATTATTGTGAGCTTAAATCCCTCGGAAGAGCCAGATCCAAAACTTGTGCATCAAGAGATTCACTATTCACATCCTGTCTTTGATATGAATGCGATACAAGCGCAGAAAGAGTTACCCTTAATTCAGGGTACATCATCCATTTGGTATTGCGGCGCCTGGACGGGATTTGGATTTCATGAGGATGGTTTGCGCTCCGGAGAATTAGTGGCAGAAGCTTTAATTGAAAGCATTCGTCAACCGATCAAAACCAAACAAGATGTGTAGTTGATGTCAGATGCCAAGATTAACTTTGGAGTAGTAAAACACCAGCGCTTGCGGCCGGCTAAGAATGCTTTTGGTTATGGAGTATTTACTATCTCCATCCCTATGCGCGGTCGTAGCGCTAATCCGAATTTACTGAGTCAAAACGGCTTAAGCGATAACCGTTGGGGTCTTTGTGCATTTTTTGATAAGGACCATGGCCTGGGAGAATCGAATAGCCTTGCTTGGATCGAAAAGATTCTTGCAGACAATCATGTGCAACATGTCGATGGAGAAATTTGGCTTCAGACTTTTCCAAGGGTATTGGGTTACGTCTTTAATCCCGTGAGCTTTTGGATCTGTACGCGCGCTGATGGCAAAGTACAAGCAGTGTTGGCTGAGGTCAACAATACCTTTGGTGAGCGTCATTGCTATTTACTGCACAAAGATTCGGGCGAGGTGTTGCACTCCGGTGAAACACTCAGTAGCAAAAAGGTATTTCACGTTTCACCATTTTGTGCGGTACGTGGCGATTACCATTTCCGCTTCTTATTTCCGCAAGATAGTAGTAGTGGCAAGAATAATGTCTGTCGCATTGAACTTCATGAGGACGGCCAACCCCTCATCAACACCAGCATTAGTGGCACCAGCCGCCCACTTAGTCGCGCCAATATCATTCTGGCGCTACTACGCTACCCATTAATGAGCTTGGGTGTCATTTTCCGAATACATTGGCAAGCATTGAAATTGTGGGTAAAAGGTGTACCCTTTCATTCAAAGCCTAAACCACCAGAACTTGAAGTTAGCAGATGAACCGCCCAGGACAAACCCTTCTCTCCAGACTCAATTTTTCTCGCCCACATGAGCGGGATAACGCTTCGCCGCAACACCAACTTAAGGCTAAGGCACTCCTCACCCTCCTGACGAAGCTAAGTAGTGGTCATTTAAAACTCACCCTTCCCAATGGCGAGAGGCGCGAGTTTGGTATTCAAAGTGATCATTTGCATGCTGAAATTCATATCTTGGAGTGGTCTGTCTTTAAAGAGATCATGTCTCATGGAGATATTGGCTTTGCTGAGAGCTACATTCAAGGCAAATGGAACACGCCCGACCTCAAAGCGCTGCTTGAGCTAGCCATACGCAACCGAACTATTTTGGAAAAAGCCATCTACGGCAATTGGTATGGTTCGATCTTTTATCGCCTAAAACATTGGTTGCGAGATAACAGCAAAGCGGGAAGCCGCAAAAATATCCATGCGCACTATGATCTAGGTAATGCTTTTTATACGCTGTGGCTCGATCCGACGATGAGCTACTCTAGCGCCTGGTTTTCTGAAGGAGATAAGCAAGCTTTAGCTGATGCACAGCGGGCAAAGATTGGGCGCATTCTAGAATCCTTGAAGACTGCACCAGGGGATCACATACTAGAAATTGGCTGTGGCTGGGGCGGAGTCATGGAAGAATCTCTTCGCCTCAATAGAGCCATTACTGGCCTAACTCTATCTACAGAGCAAAAAGCGTTTGCAGAGAAGCGTTTGCTAGGAGCGCAAACTCAAATAGTCAATCCTCTTGGATTTGAAGTGCGCCTTCAAGACTATCGTGATTGCCAAGAAAAATTTGATGGCATTGCTTCCGTCGAAATGTTTGAGGCAGTTGGTGAGAAACATTGGCCGGAGTATTTTGAAACAATTGCCCATTGTCTAAAAGCAGGTGGCAAAGCTTGCATCCAGACGATTGTGATAGCAGAAGATCTTTTTGATCGCTACAGACGCAACACTGACTTTATTCAACAGTATGTATTTCCTGGTGGCATGCTGCCCTCCAGGGCAAGCTTTAAAGCAAGCGCAGCTAAGGCTGGATTACAAATTGATGATGAATTCGCATTTGGCGGAGATTACGCAAGAACCCTTTGCTTGTGGCGTGATAGCTTTAATCAAAAACTGCAAGAAGTTCGCCAACTTGGCTTTGATGAAGCATTCATACGCCTTTGGAACTTCTATCTCATGTATTGTGCCGCTGGCTTTACTGAGCGTAATATCGACGTAGTGCAATTCACATTGAGCCATCAACCATCACCAGCATCTTCTGATGCACTAGGCGCATGAAACAACAAGGCATCGATCACTTTTCAGGAAAAAGAGTTTGGGTCATTGGTGCATCGAGTGGTATTGGCGAAGCTTGTGCGAAAGCGCTTCTTCTCAAAGGCGCGAAGGTAGCCCTTTCCAGTCGTAGAGCTGAACGATTAAATGTTATTGCCAGTACTGCAGGAGCTGATCAAACCCTCGTTACTCCATTAGACGTCACAAACAATACCCAACTGCAGGATGGCTATAAAACCCTTGTGAGTGCCTGGGGTGGGCTTGATCTACTGCTTTTTGTATCAGGAACGTATGTACCGCTTCGCGCAGATAATTTTGATATCAAGGTTGCAGAGAAAACCATTGATGCAAACCTTCTAGGTCCAATGAGAGCGGTAGCATTGGTAATTCCGGAAATGCTCAAGGCTCACTCTGGACATATTGCTATTGTTGGTAGTGTTGCGGGGTATAGCGGCCTGCCAAAAGCCTTGGCGTATGGCCCTAGTAAGGCCGCCATCATCAATTTTTGTGAGAATTTATATTACGACTTACTGCCAACTGGAGTCAGCGTACATATGATTTCCCCCGGGTTTGTAGCTACTGAGGCTACTGCACAAAATGATTTTGAAATGCCGGCGCTCATTAGCGCAGAAGAAGCCGCTAGCGAAATTTTGGCTGGCATTCAGAAGGGGGAATTCGATATTCACTTCCCTAAGCGATTCACAAGATTCTTAAAGTTTCTGAGAATCTTGCCTTACCCAATCTACTTTTGGATTGTGCGCCGCTTCGTCAAAATTTAAGCGGCGTTAAAGTTTTACGCAGCTACCTATTTTGAAGTTACTGCTTGTACTTGTCTTTACGAATCTTCTCTTCTAGATAATCCATTACTGCGATTGCTTTAGCTTTAGACCCAGCTATAGATGGTGATGTCACATACTTACCTTGCATCACAATCGTCGGCACCCCATCAATACGATAGGCTTCGGTTAATTGCTTAGCGGCACGAGCCTTAGAAACTACTGCAAAAGAGCGATAGGTTGCCAAGAAGGTATTGCGATCAACTCCTTGAGATGCGACCCAATCCGCGATCTCAGTCTCCGTTAAGAGGCGCTTATTTTCCTTATGCATCGCATACATTACTTTTTCATTTAAGGCATCAGCTTTGCCCATCGATTCGAGCGCGTAATACATTTGGCTATGGGGCAAGAAGTCATCGCGGAAGGCTACGGGGACTCTTTTGAAGACAACATCCTTAGGTTGGCGCTTTACCCAGCTACTGAGCTCTGGCTCAAAGTCATAGCAATGTGGGCAACCATACCAAAAGAATTCAATAACTTCTACTTTACCCTTGGTCTCTACTGGCTGCGCAACAGGCAATATGCGGTAATCAAAACCCTCTTCGATTTTTTGAGCTTGTGCGCTAGCAAAGCCACTTAAAGAAAGCAGTGCTAATAAAGTAATGAATCTTTTGCTGAATGAAATCATGATTTACTGGATTTGATTAAAGTTGGTTTAATGCCCATGCCACTTAATTTATCTCGCACTGAGTTGCTCTCATCAACACTGTTGTACGGACCTACACGTACGCGCCAAAGAGTATTGCCGTCACTCGTGACTTCACTTAACTGGGCTTGAATTCCCTGAATAGCTAAATTCGCTTTTTGCGCATCCGCATCGGCACGCTTCGTAAACGCACCTACTTGTAAGAAATAAATGGCGTCTGATTTACTTGCAGGGACTGCATCTGCTGGCTTATCAGTAGTTTTCTTGCCGTTTACCAAATCACCAATCGGATCGGCTGATACAGGGGCAGGTGATTTACCTTGGAGCGGCTTATTTAAATCTACCGGCTCAGCAGGGGCGCCCGCTTCACCCTCCGCAGGTGCTGTAGAAGGCTTAATCGTCAAAGGCAAACTAGGGGCGCGCATCCCCGGTCTTTCTTGAGGGGTATTTTTAGAAAGATAAAAGGCGATAACAAAGGCGATTCCAAGACCGACGCCTAAACCCAAAATAAAGCCGAGAATAGTGCCGCCGTATTGGGAGTTTTGTTGATTCGGTGTTTTCATCATTTCCTCATCTTACATCTTCACTTCATCCCTCGCCATTACATCTTTATTGGCGCAGATACCCCGAGAACTTTTAAGCCATTTTGCAGAACCTGGCGGGTTGCCAATAGCAATGCAAGACGCGCTTGCTTCAAGTTTTGATCGTCAACCAAGACGCGATCGGCGTTATAGAAGGTATGGAAATCGCCTGCTAAGTCACGCAGGTAAAAAGCCAAGGCATGTGGCGCCAATTCTTCGGTAGCAGCGGTCAGAACTTCTGGGTATTCTGCCAAACGACGCAATAAATGATCCGATGCTTTGCTTTGCAAAAGCGATAAATCGGCAGTAGCCAACTCTGGTACTTGTCCACCCCACTGTTGCAAGATTGAATTAATTCTTGCGTGCGCATACTGAACGTAGAACACTGGATTCTCATCGTTTTGCTGTAAAGCTAAATCAATATCAAAAACAAATTCGGTATCTGCTTTACGCGAGATCAAGAAAAAGCGCACAGCATCGCGACCACGCTGCAAAGCTAACTCCCGCTCTTCAGGCGTCATCTCTGGAGTAACGCCACCAGACCATTCCACCAAATCACGCACAGTGACATATGAGCCCGCACGCTTAGAAATTTTGACTTCTTCACCATGGCGCATAACCGTCACCATCTTATGCAGCACATACTCCGGATAGGTTTTAGGAATATCCCAGCCGCGCTTCTGCGCTACGCCTTGGAGGCCTGAACGCACACGGGCAATGGTGCCGTGGTGATCGCTACCCTGCACATTAATCACCTTCTGAAAACCACGATTCCACTTGCTGGTGTGATACGCCACATCCGGTACAAAGTAGGTAAAGCTACCATCAGACTTACGCATCACGCGATCTTTATCGTCACCATCATCCGTACTCTTCAACCAGAGTGCGCCTTCGGATTCATAGGTCTTTCCAATGCTTTGTAAGTCGCCGACGATTTGTGCAACGCTACCGTCGGTATATAAAGAAGACTCTAAGTAATAGCAATCAAATTTCACACCAAAAGTTTTTAAATCAATGTCTTGTTCATTACGCAAATAAGCAACCGCAAATTGGCGAATGGCCTCAAGATCATCTTTAAATTCTGGAGAGGCTTTAAATGCGCTAGCAATCTCCGCAATATATTCACCGTTATATGCCTGCTCAGGCCACTTGGCATCACCAGGCTTTAATCCCTGTAAGCGAGCTTGAACAGATAAGGCTAAATTCGCAATCTGTACACCGGCATCGTTGTAATAAAACTCACGATGAACTTTGATTCCTTGAGTCGCCAATAAATTGGCTAAGGCATCGCCCAGCGCCGCCTGTCTACCGTGGCCCACATGCAATGGCCCGGTTGGATTAGCAGAGACAAACTCAATCATGGCGCTTGGCACAGACTGACCGTCCTGTACAGACTCACCAAAATGGGTGCCAGCGGAAAGTATCTCCTGAACTACAGCAGTTTTAGCAGCATTGCTGAGGCGGAAATTAATAAAGCCAGGGCCAGCGATGTCACAGGATGCAATCAGATCATTAAAGCCTGCTTGCTGCTGTAAGCGCTCCACCAAGGCCTGCGCCAACTCACGCGGGTTCAGCTTCCAAGCCTTTGCTAGCTGGAGGGCGATATTACAAGCAACATCCCCATGATCAACAGCCTTGGGACGCTCTAGACGGGGGGCAGGAGCCTCTCCCAGGCCGCGCTCCTGAGCCAAGCCTGCAAGGGCAGCACTCAGCATTTCAATTAAACGATTTTTATTGGTTAACAACATAGATAAGCGAGTTTATCAGGTGGTAAGCTATCGAAATGATCTATCAATTTCGCTCAAAGGCTGGTCCAGATGTCATCATGCTGGCGGATCTGACTAAACGAATCTTTGAGATTTTAGGGCGCCCCCTAGAGCCCCGTGGCATTTTGACCGTTGAGCAACTGCCAGACCTCATCACCGCACTGGAAACTGCCATCCTCAAAGATCTGGAGGAGCGGGCTAAAGCGAATGACGAGTCCGAGAAAGGTACTCAGAAGCCTAAGCTAGCTGACCGCCTTGGACAGCGAGCCTACCCATTTTTAGAGCTCATGAAGCAGTCCAAAGCCAAAGACGAACCTGTTATGTGGGGCGTTTAATCTAGCAAGCTCGCTAGCTGACGACGGGTATCTTCAATACTTTGACCGCGGCGTTTGGCTAAGTCCTCAACCTGGTCATCCGATAGCTTGCCCACATTAAAGTAGCGCGCATCCGGATGAGCCAGATAGAAACCACTCACGCTAGAAGCTGGATTCATGGCCATCGACTCTGTCAGAGTCATGCCAATATCTTCAGAGCCAATGACCCGTAATAAATCTTCTTTAACTTCATGTGCAGGGCAGGCTGGGTAACCAGGTGCCGGACGAATACCGCGGTATTCCTCATTAATCATCTGATCATTAGTCAAAATCTCGTTGGTTGCATAGCCCCACAGATCAGTGCGCACACGATGGTGCATGAGTTCAGCAAACGCTTCTGCCAATCTGTCAGCTAGGGCCTTCAACATAATGGCGCTGTAGTCATCATGCTTCGCCTGAAATTCAGCCACTTTCTTTTCAACACCGTGGCCAGTAGTCACTGCAAAACAACCCAGGTAATCAGTAACGCCAGAGCCTTTTGGCGCAACATAGTCAGCCAAACAACGATTAGGTCTGCGTACACCCTCTACAACTGGACGCTCGGATTGTTGACGCAAGTTATGCCAGACAAATAAAGGGTGCTCGCGTGCTTCATCGCTATACAAAACGATATCGTCGCCAATAGTATTAGCAGGATAAAAAGCCACCACCGCATCGGCTTGTAGCCATTGGCCTTTAATCAACTTATCGAGTAATGCTTGAGCATCTGCAAATACCTTGCGAGCCTCAACGCCAACAACTTCATCATCCAGAATTGCAGGGAATTTGCCTGCTAAATCCCAAGTCTGAAAGAACGGTGTCCAGTCAATATATTTAGCGATATCGCTCAGTGCAAAGTTTTTAAATACACGACGGCCAATAAACTTCGGCTTCTCTGGAACATAAGCAGACCAGTCGATCATCTCGCGATTCTTACGTGCTGCCTCTAAAGAAATGGTTGGCGCCGCTTTCTTATTGGCGTGCTGTTCACGAATACGCACATAGTCATCACGCAAATCTTGAATAAATTTCTTGGCACTTTCATCAGACAGCAGGCTGGAAGCTACTGAAACTGAACGAGATGCATCAGGTACATACACCACCGGACCATCGTAATGCGGGGCAATCTTCACGGCCGTATGAACGCGTGAAGTCGTTGCACCACCAATCATTAATGGGATTTGACGCTCACGGAACCAATCATCGCGTTGCATCTCTTGCGCAACATAAGTCATTTCTTCTAGCGAAGGTGTAATCAATCCAGATAAACCAACAATATCTGCATTCTCTTCTTTGGCACGCTTGAGAATCTCTGCGCAAGGAACCATTACACCCATATTGGCTACTTCAAAGTTATTACATTGCAGAACAACGGTAACAATATTTTTACCAATATCGTGTACGTCACCCTTCACGGTAGCCATCACAATCTTGCCCTTAGCCTTGGCTTCACCGCCTGCCGCAATATGTAGACGTTTTTCTTCTTCGATATACGGAATCAAGATGGCAACCGCTTGTTTCATCACCCGCGCACTCTTAACCACTTGAGGCAAGAACATCTTGCCGGCGCCAAACAAGTCGCCAACGACGTTCATACCGTCCATGAGCGGGCCTTCAATCACCTCAATTGGTCTGCCACCAGCGCCCATAATTTCAGCGCGCAACTCTTCGGTATCTTCTTCAATAAAAGTAGTAATGCCATGCACTAGAGCATGCGTTAGACGCTCACGCACGGGGGCTTCACGCCACACTAGGTTCTCGACCTGCTTAGCGCCGCCACCCTTAAATTGATCGGCAATATCGAGCAAACGCTCGGTAGGTGTTTTGCCATCTTTTTCTTTAAAACGATTGAGGACAACATCCTCAACACGCTCACGTAACTCAGGATCCAAATCAGCGTAAACGCCCAACTGACCAGCATTCACAATGCCCATGTCCATGCCAGCCTGAATGGCGTGATATAGAAACACAGTATGGATCGCTTCGCGGACACGATCATTACCGCGGAACGAGAAGCTCACATTAGAAACGCCACCGCTAACCTTGGCGCCCGGCAGATTTTCTTTAATCCAGCGGGTGGCATTAATAAAGTCAACCGCGTAGTTGTCATGCTCTTCAATACCGGTAGCAATTGCAAAAATATTCGGATCAAAAATAATGTCTTCTGCTGGGAAGCCAATCTCGTTTACCAAGATCTCATAGCAGCGCTGACAGATTTCTGTCTTACGCTTAAAGGTATCGGCTTGTCCTACCTCGTCAAAAGCCATCACTACAGAAGCGGCGCCATAACGACGAATTAAACGTGCTTGTTTTCTGAAGGACTCCTCGCCCTCTTTCAAGGAGATCGAGTTAACGATAGGCTTACCTTGAATACACTTCAAGCCCGCTTCGATAACACTCCACTTGGAGGAGTCGATCATGATAGGAACGCGTGCAATATCAGGCTCAGAGGCGATCAAATTGAGGAAGCGTGTCATCGCCGCCTCAGAATCTAACATCGCCTCATCCATATTGATGTCGATAACTTGTGCGCCATTCTCAACCTGTTGACGCGCCACAACAAGCGCCTCATCAAATTGATTATTCAAAATCATTCTGGAAAATGCTTTTGAGCCTGTGACATTGGTACGCTCACCAATATTGACGAAGCCAACATCAGCAGTAACGTTAAATGGCTCAAGACCAGAAAGCTTCATTGCTGGCATCGCTTTTTTCTCTATCTTGCTCATACTGATACCTCCGCATTCTCGCGATAGAAAGCGCGTGGCTTCCGCTTGGAAACCGCATCAGCAATTGCACGAATGTGCTCAGGTGTTGTGCCGCAGCAGCCACCAACCAAATTGACTAAACCGTCTTTAGCAAAACCATCTACTAGGCTAGAGGTAATTTCTGGGGTCTCATCAAAGCCCGTATCACTCATCGGATTAGGCAATCCCGCATTCGGGTAACAAGACACTGCCGCATCGCAAATTCTTGCCAGCTCTGCAATATAAGGGCGCATTAAAGCGGCACCTAATGCACAGTTCAAGCCAAAAGTGAGCGGCTTGATGTGACGCAAACTATTCCAGAACGCCTCGACTGTTTGGCCTGACAAAATACGGCCAGATGCATCTGTCACCGTTCCAGAAATCATTACCGGCAAACGCTCACCGGTCTCTTCAAAAAATTCATCGAGGGCAAAGAGTGCAGCTTTGGCATTAAGCGTATCGAAAATAGTTTCAACCAAAAATAAGTCGACGCCGCCTGCAAATAAACCTTCAATCTGCTCACGATACGAAGCACGTAACGCATCAAAGGTCACATTGCGTGCACCTGGGTCATTAACATCCGGTGAAATACTTGCCGTCTTTGGTGTAGGCCCAATCGCGCCCGCAGCAAAACGCGGTCTTTCTGGGGTGCTGTATTTTTCACAAGCTGCGCGCGCTAATTTAGCAGAGACTTCATTCATCTCACGTGCTAAGCCAGCCATTTTGTAATCTTCTTGGGCAACTGAAGTTGCGCCAAAAGTATTGGTTTCAATAATGTCCGCGCCAGCATCTAAGTACTGCTCATGAATCTTGCTAATAATTTGTGGCTGGGTCAAAACCAAAAGCTCATTGTTGCCTTTGATATCTCCAGGGTGATCAGCAAAACGGGTATTTCCTGGTAAGCCGCGATAGTCGGCTTCGGTTAACTTGTATTGCTGAATCATGGTGCCCATGGCGCCATCCAAAATGAGGATGCGCTGCTTCAAAAGCTCGGGGAGCTTTTGACCACGGGTATAGAGCTGGGACAAACCATTAGATTGCATTGTTAAACCGGGATTAATCTCTAGAATCCCTTATTCTATTGGAAAAGCCACTTTTCATTTACCCCGGAGCCCCTATGTTTGGAACCATTCCAGAATTCAATCAAAGCCTAGATATGTTTAAAACCATGTGGGGGCAAGGTGCTGCAGGTCAGGCTGGGCAGTTCCCCTTTACGGCAGATGCCTCTAAGGCTGCTGGTGGCTTTGCTTCAGCTTTTCCTGGCTTGGATGTAGATGAGCTTGAAAAGCGCATCAAGGACCTGAAAAGTGTTGAAAACTGGCTCAATTTGAACCTCAACATCCTCAAGTCGACTATTCAGGGTCTTGAAGTTCAGCATGCCACCATGATGGCACTCAAATCCTTTGGTGATGCGGTATCAGCAGCCAGCTCAGCAGCTAGCTCAACAAGCGCCCCAAAGGAAGAATCTAAGACTAAAACAACTAGTGCTAAACCAAGGAAAACCGCAACACGCCGTCCTCGCAAAGCTGGCGACGCAACTTTCCTCGACGAAGTAGGTAATTCAGATGAGCAATAGCCTCACCCATTGCAAACGTAAGTTGATGAATATCTAATTCACGTTTAAACAAGACCGGCACAATCTCCCTAGCATGTGCCGGTTTTTTACATGCGCTCAAGGTATCGACCAAGCGATCATCATGATGGGCTTTCAGTTGCGCAACGCGTGGCCTGATTCCGGTAAATGGTTTGCCGTGCGAAGGAAGCACCAATGTGCCCTCAGGCAATGCTAAATATTTTTCGATAGAGTCTAAATACAATCCCAGAGGATCCGCATCCGGATCAGCGTCATAAACACTCACATTAGTAGAAATGCGAGGCAACAACATATCTCCAGAAATCAACACTCCAAGATCTTTACAAAACAGAGAAGCATGCTCAGGCGCATGCCCATAACCCATGATGACTTGCCACGTATGACCACCAATCAAAATAGACTCGCCATCAATAATGCGGCGGTATTGACGTGGTACTCCAGGAACCATATTGCTGTAGTAATTGGAGCGCCCTCGAATTTTTTCTAAATCTTCAGCAGTTGTTAAACCATGTCTTTGAAAATGATCTGCAGAACCACCACTGCCAGCGCGTGAACCAACTGCAGCGCCACCCTCTTTGCAACTTAACCATTGAGCAGTTAAGTAATCTGTCATGGAAATCCACATCGGGACATGCCATTTTTCACAGAGCCATTGGGATAGTCCTACATGGTCAGGATGCATATGAGTCACTATCACACGCAAGACTGGTAAGCCTTCAAGCTGAGTTGCAAACACTTGCTCCCATGAGGCTCTTGTCTCATCATTAGCAATACCGCAGTCCACAATCGTCCAACCCGCAACACCATCAATTTCATCGCGCAGCAGCCAAAGATTGATGTGATCTAAAGCAAAGGGCAGGCGCATTCTGATCCAGCGAACACCTGGCGCAACCTCTATGCTGCTACCCACTTCCGGAAGGGCGTCTCCTAAGGGATAATGAATTGCAGGTTCAGTACTTGCTTTATTTTGAGTATTCATGGCTTAGTGTTATTGATTGATTTTTTACTTCTAGGTTTGCTTTGACAACAGTTCCATCGCCTTGCATTAATTGGTGTGACATTAATCCTGAAAATGGTTACTGTCGTGGCTGCTATCGCACCTTGACTGAAATTGCTGATTGGTCAGATCTCACGAATCCTGAGAAGCTTGAGGTTTGGTCACAACTTCCGAGTCGCAAACCCCAAGCACCTCAGTAATACCAATCTTTATTTTTTATTTATTGACGTCGACAATCAATCGTCCACGTACATTGCCCGCCATTAATTCTTGCGCGTATTTGATCGACTCCTCAAGCGTAATTTCATGAGAGATTTCATCTAAGGTTTTCAAATCTACCAACTTACTCAACTGCTCATAGGCAGCAATGCGTTTTGCACGTGGCACTGTCACACTATTAATGCCATACAAAGTAACGCCGCGCAAAATAAATGGTGCAACACTTGAAGGAAAATCCATGCCCTGAGCTAAGCCACAAGCAGCTACTGCACCATCGCTCTTGGTCTGTGCACAAGCGTTAGCTAAAGTATGGCTACCTACGCTATCAACCACAGCAGCCCAACGCTCTTTTGCCAATGGCTTACCAGGAGCAGATAAAGTAGCGCGCTCAATCACTTCAGTTGCACCCAATTTCTTCAGGTAATCCGCTTCAGCCATACGGCCAGTACTCGCGACAACAGTAAAGCCCAGCTTACTAAGAAGCGTGATGGCAAAGCTACCAACACCGCCTGCAGCACCGGTAACCAAAACCTCACCATCACCTGGCTTAAGCCCATGCTTTTGTAGTGCCATAACGCAGAGCATGGCGGTATAACCTGCCGTGCCAATGGCTAATGCTTGTTTAGCAGTAAACCCCTTGGGCAGCGGAATCAACCAATCGGCCTTCACACGGGCCTGCTGACCTAAGCCACCCCAATGCCCCTCGCCAACTCCCCAGCCATTGAGAAGCACCATATCGCCAGCCTTGAAGTCGGAGCTGGTGCTCTCCATTACTTCTCCAGCAAAATCGATTCCCGGCACCATTGGAAAGCTGCGAACCACTGGACCTTTACCAGTGATAGCCAGACCATCCTTGTAATTGAGGGTGGAATACAGGACCTTTACGCGAACATCCCCCTCTGGGAGCCTAGCCTCATCCACTTGGGCTAATTCTGCGCGATACCCTTGATCATCCTTATTTACCAATATTGCTTTAAACATGTCTCTTCCTTTTAGAACGAGGTATTTCCCCGCAGCAATTGCTTAATAGGTTTATCCTAACGAGCATTGCTGATTATGGAGGTTTCCATGAAAAAAATTCTACTATTAACTACGATTTCTGGCTTGGCGCTATCTGGCTGCTATTCCACCCAAATTAATATGTCTATGGGCAATATGCGTCTGATTACTTCTAGCGCTGCACCACAGGATGTTATGGATTTCGCCACCAAGACCTGTAAAGATGATTTCTATGAAGGCGCTAGCTTTCTATCCAAGGCAGGCAAAGAATATCGCTTCAAATGCGTAAAAGCCGATGAGAATGAAATTTTGAACCCTATTCCTGGCACAACACTGACCGCTACAGCAAAAGCTGAAGCCAAATAAGCAAAGACTAATGACCCCGTTTACTTCACAAGAGCTGCGCAAAGGTTTCGCATCATTTGCAACAGGGGTCACTGTTATCACTTGCCTAGATGAGGAAAATAATTCTCATGGCATTACGATTAGCTCTTTCAACACGGTCTCACTTGAGCCGCCACTCATTCTTTGGAGCCTCAAGAAGCATTCGCGTCTGATGCCCTGGGTTGAGCTTGGCAAGAAACATCTGATTCATGTTTTAGAACGCTCGCAAGAGAATCTGGCAATGCATTTCGCTACCGTGAAGACTGATCAATTCAAGGGAATTGATCACAAGCTAGCGGCTAGTGGACTAACCCAAATCGATCATTGCGTCGCTTATTACGAATGTGAAACCGTTTGTGTTCACATAGGCGGCGATCACAACATCATTGTTGCCAAAGTAATTAACTTAAAAAATCACCCTGAACGAGAGCCGCTCATTTTTGCGCGTAGCCAATTTGTAGGTCTCGATTTCACAGAAACTAAAGCCAGCTAATACCTATTCATCTTTGTAAGGAAATGCCATGATGCGTTTATGGGGTCGCAAAAGTTCTATTAACGTTCAAAAAGTATTGTGGTGCCTTGCTGAGCTTGGACTAAAAGAAGGCAAAGACTTTGAACGGATCGATGCTGGTCTGCAATTTGGAATCAATAACACTCCAGAGTTTTTAAATCTCAACCCAAATGGCTTAGTACCTACATTAGAAGACGGTGAAGTAGTGCTTTGGGAATCCAATACCATCATGCGTTACCTAGCCCGTCAGCGTGATCAGGCTGGACGTTTTGCCGCAGACATTCAGACTCAGTACGAATCCGAGAAATGGATGGATTGGCAATTGGGTACGATGTGGCCAGCGCTACGGATTGCATTTCTGGGCCTCACCAGAACACCCGAGGCAGAACGTCAATACGAATCGATTCTCAAGGGATACCAGGAAACCAATCGGCTACTTGGATTACTAGATCAAACATTGTCTAAGCAAAGCTATTGCGCGGGCAATCAATTTCAGATTGGAGATATTGTTTTAGCTCTTTGTGTCAGTCGCTGGATTCTTTTAAATCAGGCCTTTCCACAACATACTGGCGAGCGTGCAGCTCTTAAGAATATTGACGATTGGATGAAGCGCTTAGAAACAGAAACCTGCTTTAACGATATTGTTGAAAAAGAACTCAATATCGTTAAATAGTTTTTCTGCTTCTGTTTTTCACTGCTGTTTAAATTTCTTGGTGTGGTGATCGGCGCCAATAAATAAGTACATTGCCGGCACCACAAAGAGTGTAAACAGCGTACCAATTGATAGGCCAGTAAAAATCACGATACCCATGGATTTGCGTCCTGCGGCACCCGCCCCAGAAGCAATCACCAAGGGCAATACGCCCAAAACCATTGCTGCAGTTGTCATCAAAATCGGGCGCAAACGAACGCTACTTGCTTCAACGATGGCATCGAGCTTACTGCGCCCTGCTTCTTGCAGCTCATTCGCAAACTCCACGATCAAAATACCGTGCTTACTAATCAAGCCCATGAGTGTGACTAAGCCAACTTGGGTATAGACGTTTAGAGTCGTGAAGCCCAAATTAATAAAGATCAGAGCGCCGAATAAGGCTAGCGGCACAGAAACCAAAATTACAATCGGATCACGGAAACTTTCAAACTGCGCTGCAAGCACCAAGAACACAATCAAGATCGCAAAGAACATGGTGACTAAGAATCCACCGGATTCAGCCATAAATTGGCGTGACGGGCCTGCGTAGTCCATGGTGTATCCATTAGGCGCAACCTCTTTCAGAGTTTGGCGCATGTACTCCAATAAATCGGCTTGCGAAATAAATGGCGTGCTCACTCCCGAGATCGTTGCTGAATTTAATTGCTGGAAGTGATTAATAGACTGTGGCACCACTCTTTGTTTAATCGTTGCGATCGTGCGCGCTTGAATCATTGCGCCACTTGGCGTGCGAATGTAGTAATCCAATATTTGATCTGGATTGAGACGGTCCACTTGCTTCACTTGTGGAATCACACGATAAGAGCGTCCAGCCACCGAGAAGTAATTCACATACCCACCACCTAAAGCGGCAGACAAAGCAGCGCCAACTTGTTGCTGAGTCATTCCTAAGGCAGCGACTTTTTCTCGATCAATCTCTAATACATCTTGTGGCTTATCAATCTTAAGATCAGAATCCACGAAAAAGAAATTACCACTACGGCGCGCCTTATCCAGCACCGCTTGCGAGACTTCGTTTAATGCCGCATAAGATTCTGTTGTATTAATGACTACCTGCACAGGTAAGCCTTGTGCGCCCGGTAAGGCCGGAAATTGGAAGGCGGCAACGCGTGCACCTGCAATGGAATTCCACTTTTGCTGCATATCCTCTTGGAACTGAGTTGCGTTACGACTGCGTTCACCCCAGTCTTTCAACAAGATACCGCCAAAACTAGAAGTAGGACTCGTGATCTGAAAGGCCTGTTCGTATTCTGGTTCTGCAGCTGCAATTGCATAAATTTGATCTGCATAAGTCTGCATTTGCGTCACCGTACTATTAGGGGGTCCTGATGCTTGCATCAAAACAATACCCTGGTCTTCAGTTGGCGCTAATTCAGCACGCGCAGTTGAGTACAAATAGGCTACGCCCCCTAGCAAGATAACTCCCATCATGATGATGACCTGCCAAGTACTTAGCAAATCACGCAAAGTAGTTTGATAGCTGTGATGCACCTTCTCAAATACGCGATCAATCTTTTGTACAAACGGTGAGGCTTCTTGCTCTTCGGTAAAGATGCGAGAGCACATCATCGGAGAAAGCGTCAAAGCAATCAATCCTGAAACAGCCACCGCGCTCGCCAAAGTGAAGGCAAATTCAGTAAATAAAGCCCCCGTCAGGCCGCCCTGAAAGCCAATCGGGATATACACCGCAATCAGCACCACTGTCATTGCCAAAATAGGGCCACCTAATTCGCGGGCAGCAATTAAAGATGCCTCTAGTGGTGACTTGCCTTCTTTCATATGACGGTCAACGTTTTCCACGACGATGATGGCGTCGTCCACCACCAATCCAATTGCCAACACTAGAGCCAAGAGGGTGAGCAGATTAATAGAGTAGCCCAGCACTTGCATGAGGAAGAAAGTGCCAATAAGCGACAAGGGCATTGCAATCACTGGCACAGCAACTGCACGAGCGCTGCCCAAGAAGAGGTAGATCACCACAGTCACGATCACCAAGGCCTCTATTAAAGTAGAAACCACTTCATCAATAGAGCTAGTAATAAATTTAGTGGAGTCGTAAACAATCTTGCCCGTCATGCCAATAGGTAATTGCTTCTGAATATCTGGCACCACATCCCGAACACGTTGCGCTACATCCAATAGGTTAGCCTGCGGCGCAACCTTAATAGCAATAAACACTGACCTCTTACCGCTAAAGGCAACGTTCGTGTTGTAGTCCTCAGAACCCATAGTGACATTGGCCACTTGGTCTAGATAAACAATATTCACGCCATCTTTTTTAATGACCAACTTGCGAAACTCATCCAGAGTATGCAAGTCGGTGCCGGCAACCAAATCAACCGAGACCATCTCGCCTTTAGTGCTTCCAACTGCAGACAAGTAATTGTTTGCTGACATGGCGCTGTAAACATCATCAGCGCCCACACCAAGCCCGGCCATCTTCTCGCGATCCAACCAGGCGCGTAAGGCGAATTTACGTCCACCAGTGATCTCTGCGTTTTGAACACCCTCAACAGCGTCTAACTTTGGCTTTACAACACGCAAAAGGTAGTCGGTAATAGCGTTGTTAGGGATGTCATCACTATAGAAACCCATATACATTGCAGCAGTAGATTGCCCTACCTGCACTGTCAATATAGGTTGCTGCGCCTGAGGTGGTAACTGATTCTTTACCGCGCTAATTTGAGTTTGTATCTGCGTTAATGCCGCGTTTGAGTCATAGTTCAGCTTCAGCGTTGCAGTAATAGTGGAGACCCCGCTCACGCTAGCAGAAGATAAGTAATCAATACCTTGAGCCTGAGCTATAGATGCCTCAAGAGGCTGAGTAATAAAGCCTGCAATCGTTTCAGGATCGGCACCATAGTAGGCCGTAGTGATGGTCACAATCGCATTTTGCGTTTGCGGATATTGATTTACAGGTAAAGAACCAATTGCCTTCAAACCAAAAATCAATACAAGAGCACTCACCACCATGGAGAGCACTGGCCTACGGATGAATATGTCAGTCCAATTCATCTGCTATTTATTCCTGCGGCTTTGGATCAGGTGAGTTAGCTGGCTGCACTTTGTTGTTAATAATCAGCGGCGTGCCATTCTTAAGTTTAAGCTGGCCACTGGTAACAACGGTTGCGCCTTCATCAACGCCCTTCAAAATGGCGACTTGATCGCCGCGAGTTAACCCAGTCGTTACAAATACCTGTTGCGCTTCAAGGGCTGGATTACCTTGCTTATCTTTCTTCCCGGTAGGTTTGGCAATAAAGATGGTCGAGCCATACGGGTTGTAAGTAACCGCTGTCTGAGGCAGGGTCAGGTATTTAACTTGATCACCCAACTTGATATTCACATTAGCAAACATACCCGGCAAAATTTTCTTATCCGGATTGGCAAGCTGCGCTTCAACTTGAATATTGCGCGTATTGGTATCGACCTTTGGACTCACAGCAGTAATCTTGCCTGTGAAGCTCGCATCCTTAAATGCATCGGTAGTCACTTCAACCTCTTGACCAACCTGAATGAGCTCAGCATTGTTTTGCGGTAAGTTGAAATCCACAAAAATGGGATCCAGGGTTTGTAACGTTAGCAACTTATCGCCAGGGTTTACATACTGTCCTGGATTGATAGAAACAATACCTAAACGACCACTAAATGGCGCTTTGAGGTTTTTCTTAGCCACTAAAGCAGTTTGCTGTTCAACCTGCGCTTGTTTTGATTTGGAGTCAGCGGCGCTGGTATCAAAAACGTTCTTACTAATTGCCTGAATTGCTAACTGCTGTCTATCGCGCTCATTAATGACTTTAGCTAGATCAGACATTGCTTTTAAAGAATTCAATTGAGCTACATCAGATGCATCATTTAATTTAATGAGGAGCTCACCCTCTTTAACATCTTGGCCTGACTTAATCGGCACAGTCTGCACTAAGCCGCCAATCTCGGTGCTGAGTTCAACACCCCTAAATGCACGGACATTACCTACGCTGGTTAACTTTGGCTGCCATTCTGCATTAGCAATCACCATGGTAGATACCGTTGCAGGAGGCAATCCCATGCCCGCAATGAAATGCTTAATCATGAAAGTCTTCAGCTGATTGAAAGCGAAGATCAGACCCAACAATAAAAATACGCCGCAAAGCATGATGGTCATACGACGCTGCAGGGGCTCCATCGCCATGAGCTTTTCATGGGCCTTAGTACCACGCCATTTCTGACCCATACGCGCCCAAAAGGCTTTCGCCTTTTCCCGCAGAGCAATTGCTCTCTCACGCAATTTCCATTCAATTGCTTTACCTTGCGTCCATGCCCACAAGGTAAGGACCAAAACAACGAGCTTGTTCTTAATTAGTTCCAGAAGTTTCATTTTGATCTTTGTTCGCTATGTCTTTTGGTTTAAAGGCAGGGCCTTCACGATTCCACCAGCCGCCGCCTAATGCTGCAAATAAAGCTGCCGTATCTGAGAAGCGAGTTGCTTGTGCTGCAACTGATTTCACTTTTGCTTGCTGATACTGGTTTTGGTAATAGAGCACTGCTAAATAACTGGCTGTACCGAGTTTGTACTGTTGCTGCACTAAGTCCAGAGTTTCGTAGGCATAACGCTCTGCATCCGATGCGGCCTTGAGTGCTTGAGCACCCGTCTCAAGAGCGCGTAATGCATTGGCTACTTCTTGGAATGCATTGAGGACTGTTGCTTGATATTGAAATGCTGCTAGCTCATAGTTAGCGATAGCTCCGCGACGCTGCGCCAAAAGCTGACCACCCTGAAACAGCGGCTGTAAGATGCCGCCACCCAAACTCCATAACGCAGAGTTCGGCCCAAACAGTCCGTTGGATGTCAGTGCGGCTGCGCCAATAGATCCCGTGATATTAAATTGCGGCAATAAATTGGCTGTTGCAACACCCACGAAGGCATTCTGTGCTTTTAACTGGGCTTCAGCTGCCCTTACATCAGGGCGCTGACGCACTAAGCTGGAAGGCACTGATAGAGGTAGCTTCTCTGGCAAATGCAAATTGGCCAAATCAAACTTTGCGATATTGGCATTGCTCGGAATCTCACCTACTAGCACTGCTAATTGATTGCGCGCAAATGCAAGATTTCTTTCGTAATTAAAGAGATCCACTTGAGAGTTGGATACCAAGGTTCGCTGGGATGTGACGTCTACCTTAGAAACTGTGCCAATGATTAACTGCTTCTCAGTGACTTCAGCCAGATTGGTTTGGGCCTTGAGGATTTCTTCTGTGGCCTGCATTTGTGCACGAAGCGCGGCCTCCTTAACGGCGCTTGTTACTACGTTAGCCGTTAGCGAAAGATAAGCGCCCTCCAATTGAAACTGCGCAACCTCAGCTTGTGCGCGCGCACCTTCAACCGCTCTCCGAGCTCCGCCAAACACATCCAACCTGTAAGTCACATTGACTGTGGTGTTGTAGAGGTTATAAGTATCAGAACCGTAATTCATGCCATACACAGCTGAAGGTTGTTTTTGTCTTATTGCATTCGCGCCAAGACCAATCGCTGGAAAGTATTGGCCACCAATTTGTGCGTTGACATTTTCTTGAGCGGCGCGCAATGCTGCATCGGCTGCACCTAAATTTGGATTTTGCTCAAGCGCTCTTTTAATGAGGGCATCTAGCTCAGGAGATTTATAAAGCTCCCACCATTGCGCCTCTATATCTGCGCCCTCAACAAACTCTTGATCTGTACCGCCTGGCACTCCAGGCGCAGTAGTGAGTTTCTTAGCTATAGGGGTTTCTGTATAAGAAGAGGTCTTGGGCGCCTCGGGTTGCTTAAAGTCTGGGCCGACTGCGCATGCAGAGAGAGCTAGCGCACAAATTAGCGGAAGCAATTTCAAACCTGAAAAATGGGGCATCGACAGAAACATGGGTTGCAACAAATATCCTCTTTTACAAGAGTTATTTGAACACAGAAATGCAATCAGGGCTTCGTAAAGCCCTGATTTATCTACTGAATTTTGTTCACAACTTTAGTTGAATGTCAAACGGGCGAAAAATTATTCAACCGTCACGCTCTTGGCTAGATTTCTGGGTTTATCAACATCAGTGCCGCGTGCGCAAGCTGTGTGATAAGCCAATAGCTGTAGGGGAACTACATGCAATATTGGTGAGAGGTTGCCATAGTGCTCTGGCAGCTTGATGACATTGATGCCGTCGCTGCTAGAGATATGGGTATCTTGATCAGCAAAAACATATAGCTTGCCACCGCGTGCCTTGACTTCTTGCATATTGGATTTGAGTTTTTCCAATAAGACGTCATTAGGCGCAACAGTGACAACCGGCATCTTGTCTGTAACTAGGGCAAGCGGCCCATGCTTTAACTCACCTGCTGGATAAGCTTCAGCATGAATATAAGAAATTTCTTTGAGCTTTAGTGCACCCTCGAGTGCAATTGGATAGTGCATTCCACGACCAAGGAATAATGCATTTTCACATTTAGAAAATGTATCGCTCCAGGCAATGATTTGTGGCTCAAGCGCTAATACTGCATGTAGCGCTTTCGGTAGGTGACGCAAGTCACGAAGCAACTCTTTTTCTTTTTCAGCAAAAATTTTGCCATCGCGTTTAGCAATCGAAACTGCCAAGATATAGAGCGCTAAAAGCTGTGTCGTAAATGCTTTTGTAGAAGCAACACCAATTTCAGCACCAGCCTTAGTCAAGAAATGCCAATCGGTTTCACGAACCATGGCGCTGCTAGCCACGTTGCATATAGCTAATGTAAAGCGGTGACCCAAACTCTTGGCATGACGCAATGCCGCCAAAGTATCTGCTGTCTCACCAGATTGTGAAACCACCACAATGAGTGTTTTTGGATTAGGCACAGTGGTGCGATAGCGATACTCACTCGCAATTTCCACTTGAGTCGGAATGCCCGCAATATCTTCTAACCAATATTTAGCAACACATGCTGAGTAATAACTTGTGCCACATGCCAATATTAGAATCTGCTCAAAAGCTTTCCAATCTTCTGGCTTAGCCTCAAATAGTTCAGGACCAAAGTCAGTGATATTGGCAAGCGTGTCACCAATTGCTCTAGGCTGCTCAAAGATTTCTTTTTGCATGTAATGCTGATAAGGGCCAAGATCAACTGAGTCAGCTTGAGCAGGCATAGGCTTGAGCTCTCTTTGAGCGACCTTACCAGTTTGATCAATTACCCCAACGGAATCAGCCTTGAGAACAGCAACATCGCCCTCTTCTAAATACATCATAGAATGAGCACGTCCTGCTAATGCCAAAGCATCAGAAGCCAAGAAGTGCTCATGATCCCCAATGGCAACCACTAAAGGAGATCCAACACGAGCGCCTACTAAGGTGCTTGGATTATCTTGTGCGATCACACCAATAGCGTATGCACCGTGCAACTGAGGAAGCACTGCTCTTACTGATACCGCAATATCTTTTTGGCCACTAGCCACATATTGCTGGTGAATTAAATGGGCGATAACTTCAGTATCTGTTTCAGAGGTAAATACATATCCAGCAGCTTTTAAATCTGAACGCAGAACTTCATAGTTCTCAATAATGCCGTTATGTACAACTGCAATTAAATCGTTTGAAGTATGTGGATGTGCATTTTGGGTATCTGGCTTACCGTGGGTAGCCCAACGTGTGTGTGCAATCCCTAAGGTACCGAAAAAATCTTTACCCTGTTCACCTAATTCAGAAACACGTGCAGTAGTTCGAGCTCTTTTGATGGGGTGCTTAGCATCCTCACCATTAATGACCGCAAAACCACAAGAGTCATAACCACGGTACTCTAGGCGGCGTAAACCCTCAACCAAAACATCAACAATATTTTTATGGGAGGCCGCACCAACAATACCGCACATTATTTTTTACCCTTTGCAGTTTTCTTAACCGTCTTCTTGACGATCTTCTTCACAACCGTCTTTGCTGCCGCTTTTTTCACTGGTTTCTTTTCTTGTTTCACAGGGCGCTGCCACTGTAAGGAAATTTGTTTTGCTCGGGATACGGTCAGTTGATAGGCGGGAGCATCTTTAGTCAGGGTTGTGCCAGCGCCCAATGTGGCACCACGGCCAACACGTACTGGTGCAACCAATTGAGTATCCGAACCAATGAAGACATCATCCTCAATAATCGTCTGGTGTTTGTTAACGCCATCATAGTTACAAGTAATAGTGCCAGCACCAATATTGACTCTTGAACCAACAATGGAGTCACCAACATAAGCCAAATGATTGGCCTTGCTATTAGCAGCAATTTTGCTGTTCTTCACCTCTACGAAATTACCAATATGCACATCATTTGATAAATCTGCGCCAGGACGCAAACGAGCATAGGGACCAATTAATGATTGATTACCTACTTTGGCGCCATCTACATGACTATATGCATGAATGGATACGCCTTTACCGATCACGCTATTGCGAATCACGCAATATGGTCCAACCTTTGTGCCAGCACCTAAAGTGACGCAACCTTCAAATACGCACCCCACATCAATTGATACATCAGTGCCGCACTCTAAGGTGCCACGTACATCAATACGCGCAGGGTCAGCAAGCGATACGCCTGCATCCATTAATTGATTGGCAATATTAAGTTGGTTTACGCGCTCTAATGCAGCGAGTTGATCACGACTATTAACACCAATCGTCTCAAACTCATCATCAGCTTGTGTTGTACGAATCGGCACGCCGTCTTTAACAGCCATGGCAATCACATCAGTCAAGTAGTACTCGCCTTGTGCATTGCTGGCGCGTAAAGACTTGAGCCACTTCTTTAGTGAGTTTGTTGGCAACACCATGATGCCAGTATTGATTTCTTGAATTGATTTTTGCGCTGGCGTTGCATCTTTCTCTTCAACAATCTCTTTTACAGAGCCGTCAGCATCGCGCACGATGCGGCCATAGCCAGTGGGGTTGCTGAGGTTCTGTGTCAGCAAAGCTAATGCAGAGTCTTGTCCTCTGACGCCATCAGCTAACTTTGCTAATTTAGCCAGCGTCTTTTTTGTAGTGAGCGGCACATCGCCATATAAAACTAAAGTTGGTTCTTGAACATCCAATTTAGGTAAGGCTTGCAATAGCGCATGGCCTGTTCCTTTTTGTTCAGCTTGCAGCGCAGTGCTTACCTTGCCAAAGCTTGGGTCTTCCTTGCTTATATTTAGCAAGAATGTTTTTACATCTGCTGCGCCATGACCAATCACTACAACGGGGCCAGATTTAGCCTTCTTATCCTGTAGTGAAAGAGCGGTATTGAGAACGTGTTGGAGCAGGGGTTTGCCTGCGAGAGATTGCAGGACCTTGGGCAGAGCAGATTTCATCCGCTTTCCTTGCCCAGCAGCCAAAATGACGATATTCATAAAGGGGGATTATAAGTCCCCTGAATCATGGTTCCACAGGCTAATTCATCCAATTCAGCCTCATCAATTGCCCTGTCGCCAGAAGATCTAGCGGCAATACCCGCTAACTCGGTGGAAATCTCCAGATTTTTGAAATCAAAGGCTTCGCCATCCATCAAATGGGATGGAACGATGTGATGCATAGAGCGGAATAAGTTCTCTACCCGACCAGGATGTTTCTTTTCCCAATCGCGCAGCATTTCTTTCATAACCTGACGCTGCAAATTGGGCTGACTTCCACACAAATCACACGGAATAATCGGGAAGCTCATATCTGCTGCATAACGTTCAAGCAATTTCTCAGGAACATAAGCCAAGGGGCGAATCACCATATGCTTGCCATCATCTGAGCGCAACTTGGGCGGCATCCCTTTTAGTTTGCCTGCATAAAACATATTGAGCATCAAAGTTTCTAGAATGTCATCACGATGATGGCCTAAGGCAATCTTTGTTGCGCCCAACTCATCTGCAACACGATACAAAATTCCGCGACGCAAGCGTGAGCACAATCCACAAGTAGTTTTACCCTCAGGAATCACACGCTTCACAATGCTGTAAGTATCTTGTTCTTCAATGTGATACTGAACACCTAAACTCTTCAAATAATTGGGTAAGATTTCAGCGGGGAAATTAGGCTGCTTCTGATCTAAGTTCACCGCAATAATTTCAAAATTGATCGGTGCGCGCTCACGCAGCTTCATCAGAATATCGAGCATGGCGTAACTATCTTTGCCGCCCGAAACACATACCATGACCTTATCGCCCTCTTCGATCATGCCAAAGTCACCAATGGCCTGACCTACCAAGCGGCAGAGTTTCTTCTCTAGCTTGTTTTCTTCGAAGACAACTTTACGAATATCGCCCATAAAAGTTCTTTTCTAAATTCTATCTAAGAAGTCTTGATACGAAACACTTCAACACCTACCGAGTGACAATCTGGATAGACATCTGGCTTAGCAGTGCTTACGCGCGCAGCCAATACCTTTGGGTGCAGCAACATTGCTGCCACGATGTCATCGCAAAAGGTTTCCTGCAAATGAATATGTCCCTGGGAGGCCCGGGCCTTAATAGTTTCACGCATGAAGTCGTAATCCACCACTTCATCCAACTGATCATTCGTTGGCGTATTCATTCCAAGGGGAATATATAAGTCCACATTAAGGATGACACGTTGTTCTGCTTTTTTCTCAAAGTCATGAACGCCGATATTGATATAAATCTCATAGTCGCGGAGAAATAAACGGCGACAGTCAACAAGAGCGGGATGAGAAAGAATGGCGTGCATGTATATTTACTTTTTAAAAATACTTAATTGGTTTTGAACATCACATCGCGTGATGATGGCAATAAATGTTGCCCACCGTCTACATATAAGGTAGTTCCGGTGATGGCGCTAGAGTCAGCCAAAAATACCGCTGCTTTTGCAATATCTGCAGGCGTTGAAGACCTTCCTAGCGGTGTCATTTGATGTACTTTGGAAAAACCATCCATTGTTTGATCGCCTGATGGCAAAGAGATTCCTGGCGCTAATCCGACTACACGCAGATGAGGTGCAAAATCTATTGCCAATAATTCAACCGAAGAAAGTAATGCTGCTTTAGACAATGTGTAAGACAAATAATCTGGATTGAGATTAATCAATTTTTGGTCTAGCAATTGAATTGCCGCTGGAATTACACCAGATGTATTTGGCTTACTTTTTTGCAACTCAAACATCAGCTGAGATAGCAAAATTGGGGCAGTTAAATTGACCTGCATATGGTCTTGCAAACTTTTCCCACTTAATGGGGTGCTGGAATTTGCGCGGTCATATTCAAAGATAGACGCGCTATTTACTAAGCAGGCCAAACTAGGGAATGCCTTGCTGACAGCCAGAAAAAGATCTTTAGTGGCAGCCTCATCAGCCAAGTCCGCCTGGAAAGCTTGGACTTTCACACCCATCATTTCGATTTCTCTGATGGTTTCTTGGGCCTCTTGCTCAGATCGCCCATAATGAACGGCAACATCCCAGCCCTGACGGGCAAACTGCAAGGCAATTTCTCGACCCAGGCGCTTTGCGGCGCCAGTCACTAAAACTGCTTTTCCTTGCTGGGATGGGGGCGTTGAACTAGGGTTCAATTAAATTCTCTTAGACTAGCGAGCTATGGATATTACCTTGACCAGCCTTGAAACGGAGCATAGCGCGCTTCTAAAGGCCAAAATAGCCTCTCAAATCGCCTTAAAGGGTGGCTGGCTGCCATTCTCTCGCTATATGGAGATGGCTTTATATGAGCCAGGAATGGGCTATTACAGCGCTGGCGCTCACAAACTCGGGGCTGGTGGCGACTTTACTACCGCCCCTGAATTAAGCCCTCTCTTTGGTGCAGCCATTTGCTCTACTCTCCTACCGGTACTTGAGGGGCTCAAGGAAAAAGGTCTGCCCACTCAAATCTTGGAGTTTGGCGCTGGGACCGGCAAGCTTGCCGCTTCAATACTTACCCGCCTGAATGACCTTGGCTTTCATTTGGATCGTTACGACATTATCGAAATTTCGCCAGACTTAGCCCAGCGCCAACAAGAAAGAATGGGAAACACGATTGGGCAACTCAATCTTAAGACGCAATGCAACTGGTTAACGGAGTTGCCTACAAATTTCAAAGGCATCATTCTGGCTAATGAAGTGATTGATGCCATTCCTTGTGATGCCATCATTTATCAAAATGGATTTTGGTATTGGTACGGCGTTGTATTTGAGAACGAAAAGCTCGTTTGGAAGACAGGTTTGCCAATGGAGCAAAAATTGCTTCCTGAAAGCCTTCTTGGCGGCGCTTTCTCAGAAGGCTATGTCACTGAACTACACGCGCCAGCAAATGCATGGATGCAACAGGTTGCCAAACATTTAGACACCGGCCTATTCCTCACGTTTGACTATGGATTTCCTGAGAGCGAGTACTATCACCCGCAAAGGCTTGAGGGCACCCTCATGGCCCATCATCGCCACCATGCAATTCAAGATCCATTTCATCTACCTGGTCTTTGTGATTTAACAACGCACGTTGAATGGTCACAAATTGCTCGTAGCGCGTTGGCTGAAAATGTAGATGATGTATACCTTACCAACCAGGCTGCGTATCTATTAGATGCTGGCATTGGTGACATTGCTTTAGAAATTGGCGACCCAAGTGATCCAGAAACCTTCCTGCCGATCTCCAATTCTTTGCAAAAATTATTGTCTGAAGCGGAGATGGGCGAACTCTTTAAAGCTTTTGCATTTTCAAAGAAATTAGAAAGTCTACTGCCGGGATATGTACTCGAAGATTTGCCTGGCCTACGTGGCAGAAATAGGCTGTAGACGCTTGTTTTAAGAAGCTAGAGCCCTAGTAATTGCAGACAACCTGGCAGACTCAAATGCGCTGCCAATCCGCTCTCCGTTGGATCGATCTTCTGCAGCTACACCAGCAATAATTTCGGCTGTATTGATGGCTTGAGTAGTACGCATTGCATTGATCAAAGGGGAAACAGGCATTCCCAATTTATCCGCAAGATTCAAAAGTGCTTGTGCTCGATCTGGCTTACGCCAAAAATCTGCACGGTTGAACCAATTCAAAACGTCTACCGCCTGATAAGAGGCATTGGGATACTTGTTTACTAAGATCCTAAGATCACTAAATATCTCGCTGAAATCTCGCACATCAATTGGCATGCGTACACTTTCAGCCCATGAACGAATTTCATTTGCAGGTAAATGCATCAAGGTAATTGCACAGCGCTCTTCAAGGCTATTTCCAGCTAAGGAAAAATACGCGATGAGCTCTTCACGGAACAACTCTTCAGATAGTTGAGCAGTCAATGTAGGTGCCAATATTGTTTTGGCTGCGCCGGCATCTAATAAGACTTGAAACAAGCGCATCGGCCTAACAGCAACCAAGCCCCTAGCCAGCTCCTGCCAAATACGCTCTGCGGATAAAGCGTTTAACTCGCCTGATTGAGCGATCGCTTTTAAAGCAACGAGTGTTTCAGCAGCAACACTAAATTCGGGGAAGCGCGCAGCAAAACGAGCAATACGCAAGAGACGCAATGGATCTTCTGCAAATGCATCCGACACGTGACGAAATACTTTGGCAGCTAAATCTTCTTGGCCGTTATAAGGATCAATAATCGGCCCAAATGGCTTTCCATCAGCACCCACTTCTTGCGCCATCGCATTGATTGTTAAATCACGACGCTCTAAGTCTTGCTCTAAAGTGACAGAGGGATCGGCATGGAAGTTAAAGCCTTTATAGCCCTTGCCAGTCTTGCGCTCAGTACGCGCCAGCGCATATTCAGCCTGTGTCTCTGGATGCAAAAATACCGGGAAATCTTTGCCTACCGGACGAAAGCCCTTAGCAGCCATCTCTTCTACGCTGGAGCCCACCACAACATAATCAATGTCGTGCATAGGTAAACCCATAAGGGTGTCCCTAATGGCCCCGCCTACTGCGTAGATTTTCATTACTGCATACCCTCCAGGGTACGACGACTCATTTTGAATACTTCCGTCAACGCATCAACACCATTCACTGGCAAAGTATTAGGCGCTTGCATAGATGCAATATTGTCACGCGACATTAATGTTGGGCCCGGCAGAAATTCAAATGCCAATGCCTGTAAATAACCCACAAAGGCCGGTACAGGGATGATGAGACACGAGGTTTTAGCCTTACGTGCAGCAAACTCAACAATCTCTTTCATGGTGTAAACCGTTGGGCCAACCAAGTCATAGGACTGATGAATCGTTTGAGGCATCGATAAAGATTTAACAAATGCACTTGCAACATCATCTACGCTCACCGGCTGAAACTGCGCCTGATAATTTGCTAAAGGCATAGCCGGAAACAACTTAGTCAACTTAGAAAACAAATTAATAAATTGATCTTGAGCGCCAAAGATAACCGATGGCCTAAAGATGGTCCAATCTAAATTGCTGGCCTTCACTGCAGCTTCGCCAACACCTTTGCTACGCTGATACATCGATGGGCCATGAGAGTCAGCACCCAATGCGCTCATATGTAAATAGCGCTTTAAGCCATGGAGCTGCATTGCCGTAATAATGTTTTTAGGGAGCTCCACATGCGCAGCTTTAAATACCTTTCCATAAGGCTTGGCCGGCTTATCGTGAAGCACTCCGACTAAATTGATCACAGCACCATTTGACTTAATACGCCCACAAAGATTCTGTAGTTCATCAAACTCATGAACATCAGCCTCTTCGACATGCACCTTGGGCAACATGCGCAATTCACGCGCAGCACCTAAGTGGCTTGTTGGAACCAATACGGAATAACCTGCTAGTTGAAGCTGCGCAGCAATCGCTCGCCCCACAAATCCATTGCCACCGATTAGAAGGATGTCATATTTCATAGGAAGCTTTCTTTGCTTAGCTCGGTGATTGATTGTTTAAGGAAGCTCAGATTGAGTGGCAGCCTTAGGTGTAATAACACCTAAGCGTTGTTTTAAAGATTGTGGCTGACCGTTCATCACCGATGAATAGTAATTTGCGTTAGAGAGTACGTTCTTCACGTATACACGTGTCTCAGTAAATGGGATGGTTTCAGCAAAAATAGCGCCCTCTGTAGGGCCGGATAATTTTTCCCGCCAAGCCTTTGAGCGTGAAGGGCCTGCGTTATAGGCTGCAGAAGCCAAAACCCAAGATCCATCCAAGTCGATCAAAACCATATTTAGATAATTACTTCCTAAAGTTAAATTGGTATTTGTATCGCTTAATTTGTCATTGGTGTAATTGGCCATTCCAATTTTTTTAGCCACGTACTTTGCAGTATTTGGCATCACCTGCATTAATCCAGAAGCGCCTACAGAAGAGGCGGCATTCATAATGAAGCGTGACTCTTGACGAATCAAGCCATAAGCCCAAGCAAGATTGAGATCGATTTGGCGCGCAATCGGAGACAGCTCTTCTTTGTAAGGAGTTGGGTAACGCAAACTAAAGTCGTGCTCTTGCTTGGTACGATCAGCAGTGTTGACAACGCGGTCATACAAATTGATTCGCTTTGCGTACTCGGCAGCAGCCAACAATTGCTTGTCGGTCATATTGCGTAGCTCCCAATTCCATTCGCGATTACCCTCAAAGCGAAGATTCATGGCATACAAGCGCTCGCCACGAATAAAGCCCTTGCGGCTCGCCATCGCATCTATCTCCTGTTCAGTCACTTTCGTTTTAGCAGGTGCATTATTAGATTTACCTAATTCTTCGCGCGCAAGCTGGCCATAAAAATTGTATTGATCGGCAATCATTTCAAAACTGTCTTTGGCCTTTACATCTTGCCCTTCGGCTTTGAGCGCACGACCATACCAATAGGTCCATGCAGGATCTTTAGCACGCACCGCTGGGTTCATACCATCAATCGCATTTTTAACTAGAACCCAATCTTTAGCACGCAAGCCTGCGCGCACTTTCCATTCTTGTGACTCGACTGAAAGAAGATCGTTATAGCCCAGCTCTTGTTGTAAGCGGTAGGCATCATCCGCATTGGGATCTAATTTCTTGGCTAAAAATTGTCCGATCACACCCCAAGCAATGGCTTGGTTTTCTTTGCTATAGCGTGAAGCGTTTTGAGAAAAGTCACGATAGGCCTTTGCTGGATCAGCCTTTGCAGCCTTAACAATATCTGCAATCGGATCTTCACCGCCAAGGCGACGCGCCATCGTGTCATAACCCCTCTCGCTAGCCGCACGCCCAATAGCCTTGGCTTCACTCGGAGACATGCCGCCTGCGGCAACCAATGATGGAACCAATTCTTGACAGGCTTGCCCAAAATAGCTTGGATCCAATAACACTGCTCGTGAATCAATGGCTAATTTAGTTGGGTTCTCACCTTGTGATAATTTTGATAGCAAGGAATAGCACTTCACTTGTGTGTCGTCATCCAACACAAACTTAGCGTACTCCACATCAAAGCGTGCCCAGTCCTTGCGCTTGCCTAATACCAACAACCAATCATTGCGCATACGGTCAGCCAGGGCAGTGCCTTGGTATTGATTTAAGAATGCAACCACCTGGGCATCTGCGCCATAGTCATTACGTGCCCCACCAGCGCTATCAAATAATTGCGGCTTGATGCGGAAATAGGCTACATAGTCATCCATTGGGTAATTAACTAAATTAGATGAAAGTTGCTGAGTTCGAAATACATCATTCTTTTTTGCAGCTTCGCGCAAATCAATAAACATCCGATCGGTATCGGTAATTTCAGCTGGGGCTGCCTTGCTTTCATAAGACTTGGGTAGGCTTGGCTTCTTCAGCTTTTCAGCATAAGAATTGGACGCGCACAGTGCTAGACCCAAAACCAGAATTTTGGCCCAGTGAAGGTATTTGCTGTTTACTATTACAAACTTCATTATTACGATCCAACCCTATCTCTAATAGCAAGGCTAGAGGCCCTGCAGCACTTGATTACTATATCCTTTAATTTTCGCCTGATAATGGTCGATATGCACGGTAATTCACCAAAAACTCTTCGCCAAGATTTATTAAAACAACGCAAAGAATTTGCTTCTGGGAGTGGCTTTGCGTCTACAAAAACTAGCTTGATTGCAGGCCTCAATCATTTTTTAGCTAATGAAGACCGAACCATTCGCTCAATTGCCCTTTATTGGCCCATTCAGGATGAAATTGATTTACGCCCAACCCTATTACGCTGGATGAGAAGTGATGCTCAGCGTCGCTTAGCACTGCCCTATGCGCGCCCGGATAAGCATCTTGATTTCTACGAGTGGCAAGAGGGAGATGCATTAATTCCAAGCGCGCACGGCGTTCCTGAGCCCAGCCCAGAAAATACTGCCAGGCCACAACTCATTCCTGACTGCATCCTGATTCCGTGCGTAGGCTGGTCTAGCTCTGTTGTGAGCGGTAAAGCACACTACTGGCGACTAGGCTATGGCGGCGGGTATTTTGATCGAACCCTAGCGCAGCTGCGAAAAAACAATCCAAACCTCATTTGCATGGGGATTGGATTTGATTGGCAAAAATTAGATGATTCACAATGGGCCGCTCAAACACATGACGAGCCCTTGGATATGCTGTTGACCGAGTCTGGCTTACTGAGTTGATTTACCTTGTTAAATCTAAGTTATCCGCAATTGCTAAAACTGCATCAGCCTGATTCAGGGAATAGAAATGGATTCCAGGTGCACCAGCAGTTAACAACTGATCACACAAGTCGGTCACTACTTCTTCACCAAATGCGCGAATAGATGCAATGTCATCGCCATAGGATTGAAGACGTAAACGAATCCAACGCGGAATTTCTGCGCCACAGGCATCAGAGAATCGCAGTAATTGGCTGCTATTGGTAATCGGCATAATGCCGGCAATGATCGGCTGTGTAACACCCAACTCATAAGCCTCGTCCACAAAGCGAAAGTACGCATCGCTATTGTAAAAATACTGAGTGACAGCAGAGTTTGCGCCCGCTTTCATCTTTTGGACAAAGAAATCGATATCACTAGCAGGCGACTTCGCCTGTGGATGCGTCTCTGGATAAGCGGCTACATCGATATGAAACCAATCGCCCGTTTCTGTACGAATAAATTCTACCAATTCATTGGCATGATGAAACTCGCCATACTGACCCATGCCAGAAGGTAAATCACCGCGCAAAGCCACAATGCGTTTCACACCTAAAGCTTGATATTGCTTGAGCATCTCGCGCACGCTTTCACGTGAGCTGCCAACACAAGATAAATGGGGGGCCACTGCTGCACCAGCAGCATGAATGTCGCTCACCACCTTTAATGTGCCAGACTGAGTAGAGCCACCGGCACCAAAAGTCACGGAATAAAAGGCGGGCTTGAGCGTTTCAGAAAAACGCTCGCGCACCAGATGCAACTTACTCTCACCTTCAGGTGTTTTTGGAGGGAAGAATTCGACGCTTAATTCCATGATTTTGGGCCTAGTTATCTATTGAACAGTTTGGATTAATAACGATAGTGGTCGGCCTTGTATGGGCCTTCCTTCGTTACGCCAATGTAAGAAGCTTGCTGATCAGATAACACTGTTAACTCTGCATTCAGAGTCTTGAGCTGTAATCGGGCAACCTTCTCATCCAAATGCTTGGGCAATGTGTAAACACCGACCGGGTATTTATCTGTGCCTACTGCATTCCACAGTTCAATCTGGGCAATCACTTGGTTTGCAAATGAAGAGCTCATGACGTATGAAGGATGTCCTGTGCCGCAACCCAGGTTTACCAAGCGTCCTTTAGCCAAAATAATGATGCGCTTTTCAGGCTTACCATTAGCGGCTGGGAAAATCACGTGATCAACTTGTGGTTTGATTTCTTCCCACTTGTATTTCTCAATACCAGCAACATCAATCTCATTATCAAAGTGACCGATGTTACAAACGATGGCTTGATTCTTCATCTTAGCCATGTGGTCATGAGTAATCACGTGGTAGTTGCCTGTTGCAGAAACAAAGATATCGGCCTTATCAGCAGCGTAATCCATTGTTACAACGCGGTAGCCCTCCATCGCAGCTTGCAATGCGCAGATTGGATCAACTTCAGTTACCCAAACTTGAGCAGACAAAGCGCGCAATGCTTGCGCAGAACCCTTACCCACATCGCCGTAGCCGCAAACTACGGCAACCTTACCGGCAACCATTACGTCCGTCGCGCGCTTAATCGCATCCACTAAAGATTCACGGCAACCATAGAGATTGTCGAATTTGCTCTTAGTAACAGAGTCATTGACGTTGATTGCAGGAAACTTCAAGTCGCCCTTAGCAAACATTTGATACAGGCGATGTACGCCAGTAGTCGTTTCTTCTGTAACGCCCTTAACTTTTTCTAAGCGCGTTGAATACCAAGTTGGATCTTGTGCCAATTTTTTCTTGATAGCAGCAAACAAAATAGTTTCTTCTTCGCTAGTTGAATGATTCAAGCAAGCTTGATCTTTCTCAGCGCGTGCACCAAGGTGCAACAACAAAGTAGCATCGCCACCATCATCCAAAATCATATTGGTGTAGCCGCCATCAGCCCATTCAAAAATACGATGGGTGAAGTCCCAATATTGCTCAAGGGTTTCACCCTTGATTGCAAACACTGGTGTGCCATTCGCAGCAATGGCTGCAGCAGCATGGTCTTGTGTAGAGAAAATATTGCAAGATGCCCACTGCACTTCAGCACCGAGTGCCTCTAGCGTCTCGATCAATACTGCAGTTTGAATGGTCATGTGCAATGAACCAGTGATGCGTGCGCCACGCAATGGCTGTTGTGCAGCAAATTCATCACGAATGGCGATCAGGCCAGGCATTTCAGTTTCAGCAATAGCAATTTCTTTGCGGCCAAAGTCAGCCAAAGAGATATCAGCAATTGCGCAACGAGTTGCTACAAAGTTATTTAAATCAGAAACGGTATTCATTAATGCTCCAGCTAAATACGATCCAATGCTGGAGTAGAAACTCGCTAGCCATTGAATCATGGGTTAGCGAGCGCGGTTGCAATTAGCAAACTCCGGGGTTACCTTAGAGCCCGCTCCCTTCAAGCCTGGGGAAGTGCTGGGTCTCAGCATTCCTTGCAACGCTCCTTGAAGGTATGCCGTAATTGTAAACAATTACGGCATATTTCGCCTCAATACACCTACAAACTGCGTATTTTCTACTTACAGACCTGCTGCCGCACGTAATGCAGCCGCTTTATCTGTTTGCTCCCAAGTAAATTCTGGCTCTTCACGGCCAAAGTGGCCATAAGCAGCAGTCTTGCGATAAATTGGGCGCAAGAGGTTCAACATCTTCACAATACCTTTTGGACGCAAGTCAAAGTGCTCAGAAACCAATTGAGCAATCTTCTCATCCGAAATCTTGCCCGTACCGAAAGTGCTTACCATCACTGAAGTTGGTTTAGCAACACCAATCGCGTAAGAGATCTGAATCAAGCACTTACTTGCCAAACCAGCAGCAACTACGTTCTTCGCAACATAACGACCAGCGTATGCAGCAGAGCGGTCAACCTTAGATGGATCCTTACCAGAGAAAGCACCGCCACCGTGAGGAGCTGCGCCACCGTAGGTATCCACAATAATTTTGCGACCAGTTAAGCCGCAATCACCTTGTGGGCCGCCGATAACAAAGCGACCTGTTGGGTTTACCAAGAAGTTAATAGCGCCTTTGATCAAATGCTTAGGCAATACTGGTTTGATGATTTCTTCAATAACTGCTTCGCGCAATTTTTCGAGAGAAATTTCTTCATCGTGTTGAGTAGACAGCACAACGGTATCGATGGAGTCAGGCTTGCCATCCACATAACGCAAGGTCACTTGTGACTTCGCATCAGGGCGCAACCAGTTCAAACGGCCATCGCGACGCAACTGTGATTGACGCTCAACCAAACGGTGTGACAAGTGAATTGGCAAAGGCATGAGCTCTGCAGTTTCATCACAAGCGTAACCAAACATGAGGCCTTGGTCGCCGGCGCCTTGATCCAAGCCATCGTCATGGGCCTTATCGACGCCTTGAGCGATATCAGGACTTTGCTTGTCATAAGCAACCAATACTGCACAACCTTTGTAATCGATACCGTAGTCAGTGTTGTCGTAGCCAATTTCACGCAAGGTATTGCGTGCAACTTGAATGTAATCAACGTTAGCGTTAGTAGTAATTTCACCAGCTAAAACTACTAAGCCGGTGTTGCACAAAGTTTCCGCTGCAACGCGTGCAGTTGGATCTTGAGCCAGGATGGCGTCTAAGATCGAATCAGAGATTTGGTCTGCTACTTTATCGGGATGGCCTTCAGAAACGGATTCTGAGGTGAAGAAGTAATCATTTGCCATTGCATATTCCTTTAATAATTAACACGATCATAGGGACAACTCGACGTGCCAGGAACTACAACGGCGACGCTTTAGCAGAATTTATGAATCGCCCTGCAAGTTGCCTTAACTCAGCGATTCGGTGATTTTATCCGAAAAATGCCTAATTCAGTCATTCATACTGAAATCCACACACCGAGAGCGGCATTGAATATCATTAGGGGGTGCTAAAACCCCTTCTAAAGCTCTGCCTTAATGCGATTGCCGTACTCCCCCTTGCGCTTGTGCAAGTGATTGGGGTCTTTTTAGGCATGCTGGCTTACCTTGGCTCCAAACAATATCGTTTGCTCTTTAGACCGCAATATGCAGCGGTAGTGAACGCACGGGGCCTACCATTTAAGCTTTGGGATGCGGTACGGGCCTCTGGAATGCTGTTTTCAGACAGCTTGTGGATTTGGCGCAACCCTGCGAAAGCACTGAAATTAGTGGAAGTGCAAAACTGGGATGTAGTTGAGGCGGCTATCGGCGAAGGGCATGGCTTGGTGATGCTGACCCCGCACCTCGGTGGCTTTGAAATCATTCCACGTGTACTCGCTCAGCATTTCCCAGCAACGATTCTTTATCGACCCTCCCGCCAAGAATGGCTCAATGAAGTAGTAGAAGAAGGTCGCGCCTATCCAAATATGCATTTCGTACCGACCAACCTCAATGGCGTGCGCCAAATGACTAGAGCGCTCACACGAGGTGAGGCGATTGGCATTCTTCCGGATCAAGTGCCTAGTGGAGGTGAAGGTGTTTGGGTCCCATTCTTTGGGCGTCCAGCCTACACAACGCCATTACCAGCGCGTCTCGCCAATCGGAATAAAACACCAGTAGTCATGTTTACCGCCAAGCGGAAAGGTATTGGCCAAGGATGGCTCATGCAGGCTACTCGTCTTGCGCCTTTATCTGAAGATGCCAATCTTGCCGCCGCAGAACTTAACGTTGCAATTGAAAATGCAGTTATGGTCGCGCCAGAACAATTCATTTGGTCATACAACCGCTATAAGCATCCTGCCGGTGCAGAATTGCCCCCGAGCAATTAAATAAATTCGTTATCATTTTTGAAATGACCTGGTTACAAAACCTCTTCAATTTCTTGGCGCTCAGTCTTTTGCGCCTCTTTGCCTTTCTCCCGTATACGATTACTGTCAATGTGGGTTATGGCCTGGGCTGGCTTGCCGCCCATATTCCTAACAGCCGCACCCACGTAGTAAAGACTAATTTACGTTTGTGCTTTCCCAATCTCAGCGAAAAAGAACTTGAAAATCTAGCGCTTGAGCACTGGAAATTATTTGGCCGCAGCGTATTAGAGAGAAGCCGTATTTGGTTAGGTAGTGGCAAACAAATTACCGATATCGTCACCATTGAATCAGCGATTACCTTGGGAGATCGCAAGCCACGCCTACTGATCAATCCACACTTTGTTGGGCTTGAAGGCGGCTTCATGGCGCTTTCAGTATTGGCGAACCAACATGACTGGCCACGCGGTGCGGGTCTTTATCAAAATATGAAGAATCCATTCTTTAATCAAAAAATGATTGAGTGGAGAAATCGCTTTGGCGGAAAGTCCATTGAGCGACAGAGCCGCTTACGTGACTTGATTCGTGAAATTCAAACAGGTAACTTTATTTTCATTGCCCCCGATATTGACTTGGGCCCACGTGACTCCGTCTTTGTGCCCTTCTTTGGCATACAGACCAACACTATTACCTCTGTGTCCCGCCTAGCAAGACTCAGCGGCGCCGAAGTATGTTTGATGACAACTACCCTAAACAAAGACCGTAAAGGCTATACCTGCCATATCAGCGAGCCATTACCAAACTTTCCTAGTGATGATGTTGAAAAAGATACTGCTCGCCTAAATCAATATATCGAGGAACTTGTTCGAGAAAGACCAGCAGAGTACTATTGGGTTCATAAGCGTTTTAAACACAGGCCCGAGGGCGAACCCAGTCTTTACGATTAAACGGAAATATTTTGAGCACCAATACAAACAATCCAGCACGCAAGCTACGATTCACCAAAATGCATGGTGCTGGCAATGATTTTATTGTGCTCAATGGTATCGACCAAGACTTAAACGGTATCACCAAGGATCAATGGCAAGCCTTAGCCCATCGTCAATTTGGCGTTGGTGCCGACCAAATTCTCCTGGTTGAAAAAACTACCCGCCCAGATGCTGATTTTCGGTACCGCATTTTTAATTCGGATGGCAGTGAAGTTGAGCAATGCGGTAATGGCTCACGCTGCTTTGTACGCTTTGTGCAAGACCAGGGCCTATCCAATAAGAATCCTTTGCGCGTGGAAGTGTCACACACCGTTCTGACTCTCAAGTCCCATCCGGATGGCCAGGTGGAAGTGGATATGGGCGCGCCTATTTTTGAGCACAGCCACATTCCATTTAATGCAACTGGGTTAGCAAGCGTTCAAGAGTTTCAAGAAACTCTCTATGCGCTTCCTTTGAATTACCCAGCTACTCACGATAGTTTGGTGGGCGTCATCTCAATGGGGAATCCACATGCCGTCCAAGTAGTTGGTGATGTCGATAGCGCACCCGTTCTAGAGGAAGGCCCTGAAATTGAAAAGTTTGTTGCGTTTCCAAAAAAAGTAAACGTGGGTTACCTGCAGGCGCTTAATCGCCATGAAATCAAACTACGCGTCTTTGAGCGTGGCGCCGGAGAAACTTTAGCTTGCGGTACTGGCGCTTGCGCAGCCGTGGTTTCAGGCATTCGCAGAGGCTTATTAGATTCACCCGTAAAAGTGCATACTCGCGGTGGAGATTTGCAGATTACCTGGGGTGGGGTAATTGACGGTGTTGCTCAGCCCGTCATCATGACCGGGCCTGCCGTTACTGTCTTTGAAGGTGAAACATCAATCTAAAAGCAGCCGCTCTTAGATTCCGTATTTATCGCGGTAGGCTTTAACTGCGGGTAAGTAATGAGTGAGCTGAGCATCACTAGAGGAGGTTAGGAAAGACATTAACCCAGCCAAGTTAGCAATCGTAACGACTGGCAAGCCAAACTCTTGTTCTACAGCCTGCACCGCAGACTTGTCTCCAATTTCAACGGCATTACCTGAGCGCTCCATACGATCCAAAGCGATCAATACCGCTGCAGGCTCTCCCCCCGCTTTACGAATAAGATCTACTGATTCCCTAACTGAAGTGCCAGCAGAAATCACATCATCAATGATGACCACTTTGCCTTTTACGGGCGCACCAACCAGCATGCCACCTTCACCATGATCCTTAGCTTCTTTGCGGTTGTAAGCATATGGAACGTTAATGCCATCATCTGCCAATGCAATCGCTGTTGCCGCTGCAAGTGTGATTCCCTTATATGCCGGCCCATAAAGCATATCGAACTGAATGCCTGATTCTTGCAAGGCTTTGGCGTAATAACGACCTAATGCGCTTAGACGAGCTCCATCATTAAACTCACCAGCATTAAAGAAATAAGGTGAGAGTCTTCCTGCTTTGGTTTTAAACTCCCCGAAGGACAAAACCTTTGCCTCTAAGGCAAAACGAATAAAGTTATCTTGATTTGAATTATTTGAGCTCATAGGCCTACATGTTACGCATCATTTCCGCGAACCTCAACGGTATCCGTTCCGCAGTCAAAAAAGGCTTTCTGCCATGGGCTGTTAAGCAAAAGGCAGATTTCATTTGCATGCAAGAGCTCAAAGCTCAGCGCGACGATCTAGAGGATGCCATCCTCAATCCCGATGGTATGCATGGCTTTTTCCATCACGCAGAGAAGAAAGGCTATAGCGGTTGCGGTATTTATACGCCCCATAAGCCGGATGAGGTCTTGTACGGCTATGGCAATGAAGAATTTGATGCGGAGGGACGATATGTAGAGGCGCGCTTTAAGGGGCTCTCTGTTATTTCGGTCTATATGCCGTCGGGCTCAAGCTCTCCCGAGCGCCAAGAGGCCAAATATCGTTACCTCGACAGCTTCCTGCCACATCTCGTCTCTCTCAAAAAATCAGGTCGTGAAATCGTCCTATGCGGTGATGTCAATATTGCCCATCAAGAAATTGACCTGAAGAACTGGAAAGGGAATCTCAAAAATTCTGGCTTCTTACCGGAAGAGCGCGCGTGGCTTACCAACTTATTTAGCAAAGTGGGTTACGTCGATGTTTATCGACATCTTGAACCAGAGGCAACTGAAACTTGCTACACCTGGTGGAGTAACCGAGGTCAAGCCTACGCCAAGAATGTTGGCTGGCGTATTGACTATCACATCACTACCCCTGGTATTGCTGCTACAGCCAAGAAAACTGCGGTGTACAAGGAGGAGAAATTCTCAGACCACGCACCACTTACCGTGGATTACGACTGGAAGATTTAATAAATAACGGGGAGAATTTAATCTCCCGAGTACTCCACTTTTACTCCCCCTCTTTTTTGATCTGCACGATCTTGAAATGAATCGTTGCCCAAATAAGAAGTAGGACTGGGGCCCCAATAATGGCGGTGCCGTAGAAGAATGCTTGGTACCCAAAGTTATCAACAAACACTCCGGAAAAGCCCGCCAACCATTTGGGCAAGAGCAGCATCATCGAACTAAACAAGGCGTACTGGGTCGCTGAGTAACGGATATTAGTAAGTGATGACAAGAAAGCTATAAAGGCTGCACTAGCGATACCAGAACTTAAATTGTCTGCTGAGATCACCCAAATCAAACCGTGTAAATCATGTCCTTGAGTAGCCAGCCAAGCAAACAATATATTGCTGACCGCCGAGAGAACCGCGCCCACAAAGAGAATTCGCAACACGCCAAAACGCAATGTGAGCACACCGCCTACAAAAGCACCGACCAAGGTCATCACTACACCGAATACCTTACTAACAGCTGCAACTTCATCTTTGGTGTAGCCCATATCCACATAAAACGGGTTTGCCATAATGCCCATCACGACATCACTAATGCGATAGATGGCAATTAAAGACAAAATCAAAATGGCATGCCAGCGATAACGCGTAATAAATTCCGCAAATGGCTCAACCAAGGTTTGATACAACCAAGCTTTAGCAGTGCGGACTTTAGCCAACTCATATCTTGCTGGCTCTTTACTCAAGAGCGTTGTAATCACACCTACCCCAATAGAAGCGGCCATACAGAGATAGGCAAACTGCCATGCATTTGCGTCATAGCCACTGCCAGTTTCAGCCCGCGCAGCAAGCCAAAGCACGCCGGCACCAGCCCAGATTAAGGCAAGGCGATAACCGGTTTGATATGTAGCAGCAAGGGCTGCTTGATGGTCACTATTAGCCGACTCAATACGGAAAGCATCCAATGCGATATCTTGAGTGGCAGATCCAAATGCTACCAATAGCGCACACCAAACTATGGAATTGAGTGCCAGCTTAGGATCTAAAGTCGACATGCCAACAAGACCCAGAATGATGAGCGCTTGCGCAAAGAGCAGCCAGCTGCGGCGGCGGCCAAATAGTTTAGCAAGGAGGGGGATTTGTAGGCGGTCCACAAGAGGAGCCCAAACCCACTTAAAAGCGTAGATCAAACCAACCCAAGTTAAGTAACCGATGGTGCTGCGATCAATGCCGGCTTCACGTAACCAAAAGCTCAGCGTTCCCAAAATAAGCAATAGAGGAAGGCCTGCAGAGAAGCCCAAGAACAGCATACGCAAACAAGGCCATTCGAGATAAACCCGAAAGTCTTCAAGCCAGGACTTCACTACATTAAGTTGTTTGTTAGGCACGACGAATGCGGAATAAAGCAAGGCTACCAAATAAATTTGGCATCAAAGTCACTTGGCGACCCTCATGCAAGATACATTGATCGATTACCTTCAGGCCAAGACTTGAGGCTAACCTCTCAAAGTCGGCGACCGTGAGCACGCGTACGTTAGGCGTGTTGTACCACTGATAAGGCAAGCTCTTAGAAACTGGCATGCGGCCCAAGCCAACAGCTAGACGATGTGACCAGTGGCCGAAGTTTGGAAAGGAGATCACCGACTCTTTACCCACACGCACTACCTCACGCAAAATCTTTTCAGTTTGATGAATAGTTTGCAGAGTTTGTGACAACACAACCGTGTCAAAACTGCTGTCCTCAAAGAGTGCTAAGCCGCCCTCTAAATCCTGCTGAATGACATTCAACCCCTTTTGCACACAAGAGAGTACGCGTGAATCATCAATCTCAACGCCATAAGCGTGAACCGGTTTTTGTTTCTGTAAAAACTCTAAGAAACTACCATCCCCACAACCGAGATCCAAGACTTGAGTATTGGGTGCAATCCAATTGGCTATGGCAGCAAAGTCGGCACGCTTATTAAAATTGCTCATGGTTGCGCCTCACGCATTTGCTTAAAGTAAGAGCGGATCAGGTTGTGATAACGCTCGTCATCCAACAGGAAAGCATCATGTCCATGGGGCGCATCGATCTCGGCATAAGTCACTTCACTCTTATTGCTCAACAAAGATTGCACAATCTCGCGACTGCGATCAGGCGGGAAGCGCCAGTCGGTTGAAAAGCTGACAACCAAAAACTTGGCTTGCACTTCCGCTAAAGCGCGATTCAGACTGCCATCGTAACGACGTGCGGGATCAAAATAATCGAGTGCACGCGTAATCAATAAATAAGTATTGGCGTCAAAGTAGGTTGAAAACTTATCACCTTGGTGACGTAAATAACTCTCAACCTCAAACTCAACATCAAAGCTAAAGCGGTAGTCATTAGACTCGCCATTAGGACGCTGCAATTCTCGTCCAAATTTTTCTGCCATATCATCATCAGACAAATAGGTGATGTGACCAACCATGCGCGCCAAACGTAAACCGCGTTTTGGTACAACGCCATGCTCGTAGTAGTTGCCGCCATGAAAATCAGGGTCCGACAAAATAGCATTGCGCGCTACTTCATTGAAAGCAATGTTTTGCGCGCTCAGCCTTGGGGTAGATGCCACCACCACACAGTGGTCTATGCGCTTAGGGAACTGAATGGCCCAAGCCATAGCCTGCATGCCGCCCAAGCTTCCGCCCATCACCGCAGCAAACTTCCGAATTCCCAATTTGTCAGCCAGGCGGGCTTGAGTATTCACCCAATCCTCAACCGTGACAACAGGAAAATCTGCGCCATATGGCTTACCAGTAGCGGGATTAATGCTCATGGGCCCAGTAGAACCAAAACAAGAACCTAAATTATTTACACCTATGACAAAAAAGTGATTGGTATCTACCGGCTTACCTGGACCAATCATGTTGTCCCACCAGCCGATATCTTTTGGATCTTCTGGACTTGGACCGGCCACATGGTGGGATGCATTGAGTGCATGACAAACTAAGATGGCATTGCTTTTATCGGAGTTAAGCTTACCGTAAGTTTCGATCACTAAATCGTAGCCAGACAAGATGGCGCCACTCTGCAAAGGCAGGGGCTCGGCAAAATGAATGGTATTTCTAGAGAGGTGTAGCTCGCTCATTCTGAAAGAAGAAGGCGCAGACTAACATCGGAGGCTTCAGTTGGCAGCTTCTTAAATCCGCTACGGGCAAAGCGATGCCAACGACCCAAAACAAAACTCATTAACATGGCCGCACGAATGCTGACCTCTTCTTGGCCCAGCTGAGCCCAGTTACCCCCTTGGGTTTGGGCAATCCGCAGAGCTTGCTTAAGAGACGCCTCAACACGATCAAGCACTTGAGTAATGCGCTCTTGAAGGCGATCATCTTCTTGAAATAAAGCATCACCCAATAAAACGCGAGTCATGCCAGGATTTTTTTCGGCAAAGAATAAAAGCATTTGCAAAATGCCACGTGCCTGAGCAAGACCAGACTCTTCTTTTTGATTAATTTGATTAATTAATCCAAAAACAGTTTGCTCGATAAAAGAAATCAGGCCCTCGAACATTTGCGCTTTACTAGCGAAGTGACGATATAGGGCCGCTTCTGAAACCTCAATCTTGGCTGCTAAAGCCGCCGTAGTAACGCGCTCACCCTTCGGGTTTTGCAACATCTCAGCAAGCACTTGCAAAATCTGTAAACGGCGTTCACCTGGACGAGGGCGCTTACGAACTGCACCAGCATCAGCGTTGCTGTCATTGATGTTTGCTGGCTCTAAAGATTCGTGCATGCTTGTTTACTTGTCTACCTATCTAGAGCGGATCATCGTACCGAACGCTTGCTCGGTCAGAATTTCTAATAATAAAGAATGCTCAATGCGGCCATCAATGATGTGCACTGAATTCACACCGCTCTTAGCTGCATCTAATGCAGAAGAAATCTTCGGCAACATGCCGCCAGAAATAGTGCCATCAGCAAATAGTGCGTCAATTTCTCGCGCAGTTAAATCTGTCAGCAACTTACCGTCTTTATCCATCACACCCGGGATGTTAGTCATCATGACCAACTTCTCAGCGTGAAGAATTTCAGCCATCTTGCCAGCTACTAAGTCAGCGTTAATGTTGTAAGCCTGACCTTCCGCACTAAAGCCAATAGGAGAAATCACTGGAATAAATGCGTCATCCTGCAAGGCTTTAACCACCGCAGGATTAATTGCCTCGATCTCACCAACAAAACCGATATCTACCATCTTGCCCGGCTCTGTATCGCTAGGAATCTTCATTTTCTTAGCGTGAATCAATCCACCGTCTTTACCAGTCAAGCCAACAGCCTGGCCGCCAAAGTGGTTAATCAACATCACAATGTCCTGCTGCACTTCACCGCCCAGAACCCACTCCACCACTTCCATGGTTTCTTCATCGGTTACGCGCATACCTTGAATAAAAGTACCGGTCTTACCAATCTTCTTTAAGGCCTCATCAATTTGCGGACCTCCGCCATGAACCACTACTGGGTTCATGCCGACGAGTTTTAATAAGATAACGTCACGCGCAAAACTTTCTTTGAGGCGCTCTTCCACCATCGCGTTTCCGCCGTACTTAATCACAATGGTCTTGCCGTGATACGCACGAATATAAGGCAAAGCCTCAGCAAGAATCTCCGCCTTTAATAAAGGAGAGATATCACTAATAGTTGGTAAATGCTTAGTCATCGCTACTTAAAATTTATTCGCCAAATAATTTTTGACGGAGTTCGCGACGCTCTTGAGCCTCAAGAGATAAATTGGCTGTAGGTCTTGCAATTAAACGGTTCAAGCCGATTGGCTCACCAGTTTCTTCGCACCATCCATAGTCGCCTGACTCAATGCGAGCCAATGCTTGCTCTACTTTTTTGAGCAACTTGCGCTCACGATCGCGCGTGCGCAATTCTAATGCGTGCTCTTCTTCGATCGTTGCACGGTCGGCGGGATCGGGAACCAAAATATTTTCACGCAGATGTTCTGTTGTCTCGGACGCATTCTTCAAAATGTCATCTTTAAGAGTGAGTAGTTTTTGACGGAAAAAATCTAACTGCGCAGCACTCATATAGTCCTTATCGGACATCTTGAGCAATTCCGCCTCAGTCAATGGAGCACCTTTTGCAACCTTAGCGCTCGCAGCCTTACTACTAGCTTTTGCAGCGGTTGCTGGTTTTGTTGCTGTTTTTACCGTCATTTCATTCTTTCCTGGTTTGAAGCATTATTGCCTCATTCTGCCAAACTTTTACGGCCCTTTTATTAATATTCATCAATATGGGCCGTGGCGGCGGATTGTACCCGAATCTTGCTAGGCCAAACAGCCCTCAAGCCCTGCCAATAGGGTGTCCTTGGGCAAATCGATACCTATGAAGACCATCCGGGTTTGCTTGGGTTCTGTGCCCCATGGACCGGCTAAATCACTGCCCATCATCTGGTGAACGCCCTGGAACACTACTTTTCGGCTACTTCCCTTCACATAGAGCACGCCTTTATAGCGCAACATCTTCTCTCCAAAGACCTCCAAAATGCCCCCCAGGAAGTCTTCCAACTTTTTGTGATTAAAGGGTTTATCACTACGAAAAACAAAGGATTGGATGCGATCAGTATGGCCAGCATGGCCATGGTGTTGGTGCTGGTGATCGTGACTATGATCGTGGCCACAGGTACTGTGATCATGATCGTGACTATGGTCATGACCGCAATCCGCATGGTCATGATCGTCCTGCCCCAAGAAATGGGGGTCAATATCTAGCTTAGCATTGAGATTGAAGCCCTTGAGGTCCAAGACAGCATTCAGGGGCACAACCCCCTTAGAAATCCCCGCAATAGGCGCTCTTGGGTTCATATGCATCAAACGATTACGTAAAGCATCTACTTGTGCAGGCGTCACCAAATCAGTCTTGGTAATAAAGATTTGGTCGGCAAAGCCCACCTGCCGCTGCGCCTCTTCATGCTCATTGAGTTGCTGTTGACCATGCTTGGCATCCACCAGAGTCACCACAGCATCCAAAACATAATGATCGGCTACATCATCATCCATAAAGAATGTCTGAGCAACGGGGCCGGGATTGGCAACGCCTGTGGTTTCAATCACAACACGATCAAAGCTAATCTTCTTATCTTTGCGTTGCTCCCAAAGCTCATTTAAGGCATCCACGAGATCGCCGCGAATGGTGCAGCAAATACAGCCATTACTCATTTGCACAATGTTCTCTTGGTTGTCTTGCACCAAGATATCGTTATCAATATTCTCTTCGCCGAATTCGTTCTCGATCACGGCAATCTTTTTGCCATGCTCCTCGGTCAGAATATGTTTCAACAAAGTAGTTTTGCCGCTTCCCAAGAAGCCCGTCAAAATCGTTACCGGAATTAATGCCATGGATGATCCAATCAAAATCTAAAAGCCAACAATTCCCAAAGCGGGAAACCTTCTATCTTACCGAGTTCCTCAGCCTTTGCCAGCCTTTGCGCGTGGATGCGCTTTATCGTATGCCTGAGCAAGGTGCTGAAAATCTAAGGACGTATAAATCTGGGTGCTAGCAATGCTGGCATGCCCCAACATCTCCTGCACAGCCCTTAAATCTTGTGAGGATTGCAGCACATGGCTCGCAAAGCTATGGCGCATCATATGCGGGTGCACATGAGTGGGCAAACCAGCGCGCATGGCTAAAGTACGTAATCTCGCTTGTACCGTACGCGGCGATAAACGCCTGCCCGTTGCTGACAAAAACAAGGCGATGGACTCTTCTGAATAATTTCCAGCATCACGCAGCTCTCGCCATGCAGTCAGTGACTTCATGGCAGGTATGCCAACAGGAACAGATCTGCGTTTACCGCCCTTACCCAAAACAGTTACCTCTGCAGCATCCCAATCCAACCAGCCAGCAGATTCCTGTTGGCGATCTTTGCTTTGCATCACATCAATTCCTAAGAGCTCTGAAAGACGTAAGCCTGAGGAATACAACAAATCAATAATGGCTGCATCACGGATCGATTCCAAATCCTTTTTTTCTTCGGCCTCTTTGACCGCTTGATTTACCAAGGAAAGCGCTTGCTCGACGGATAAGGCCTTGGGTAAAGACTTCAGACGCTTGGGTGCCTTGACGTCGTCAACCGGATTGGCAATTAAATTGCTTGCTACCTTGCCAGCACGGGCATCGCGCCTGGCATCTTTTTCAGTAAGCCAGTCATACCATCCTCGCCATGCTGAAAGGGCTCTCGCAATACTTCTTGAAGATTTACCTTTGGAATGTAAGCGGCCGGCCCAACGACGTACATGGCCGTTACTCACTCTCAATAACTCAATATTGTCTTCAAGAGCAAAGTTTTGCAGGTCGCTCAGGTCCATGCCGTACGCTTTAAGCGTATGCGGCGAAAGTTGACGCAACACATGTAACTCATGCAAATACTCTTGCATGAAAGGATGTAGTTCAGTCGACTTTAATTTCATAAGCCTGGATACGATCCAAAGCTGCAGCAGTTAATTCGGCAATTTGACGCAAATAGAAAGCGCCCATATCCGCCGTAAAGCGGGATTCATCCTTGCTGGCTAACAGCAATACTGCGGGCGATTGAGCGGCACCAATACTCTTGCCTAATGGCAACCCAATGGCCACCATGCTTTGCCATTCAGAATCAATGCTTGTCTGGCTTGCTAACAAATCTACGCTGGCTGCCGCCAACTCCTTAGCAGAGCCGCATAACGGGGTGTCTACCCAAGGGCTAAAAGCAGAGTTAGGCGACAGTAATTGTGCAGACTCTACTTCGAATACTTCGGCTAAGCCCGAAGTTATCGCCGCCTCCACATCAGCCTTATTGTTGGCCTTCATCAAACGCAATAACCAAGCAACCAAACTTTGTTGGGTTTTGTCATTACGACTTCCAAAGTGCAACATCTCACTTAAGCGACGATTGAGCTCTTGATTTTGTGTCCGCAGCACTGTCATCTGACGCTCTTGCAAAGAAATCGCGCGATCCTCATGCGGGTGCTTAATCCGAATCTCATTAAAAAGATCGGCGTAGCGCTCAAAGAAGCCCGGGGTTGCACGTAACCACTCTGCAACTAATTCTTCTTGCTCGGCTTGCTTTGGATCAATTGCGCTCATGTATCTCTTTCTAAATGTATTCTTTGATTAACCAAGCTTTTTACGTAAGAGCTCATTGACCTGACCGGGATTTGCTTTGCCTTGAGAAGCTTTCATAATTTGGCCAATAAGGGCGTTGAATGCCTTCTCTTTGCCTGAGCGAAACTCTTCAACCGATTTCTGGTTGGCCGCCAACACCTGATCAATAATGGCCTCAATGGCGCCGCTATCACTAATTTGTTTCAGCCCTTTGGCGTCAATGACCTGATCAACGGTGCTGATAGATTTGCCTGCAATCGCTTCTTCCCAAAGAATGGCAAAGATATCTTTTGCAATCTTGTTGGAGATAGTGCCATCTGCCACACGCGTCAGCAATGGCGCTAAATGCTCCGCTTTTAATGGGGCGTCAGCTGCGGCAATACCTGCACGATTTAAGGAGGAAGCAAATTCACCAGCAATTAAATTGGCCGCGGCTTTTGCCAATGGCTTACCTACGATTACTAATAGCTCTTCAAATACTTTTGCGGTATCACGATCTTGCGTGAGCAACTGCGCATCGTAAGCACTTAAACCAAACTCGGTTTGCCACTGCTCGCGTAATTGGGCTGGCAGCGCAGGCATTTTGCTACGGACATCTGCGATCCATGCATCATCAATCACAACGGGCAATAAATCAGGATCGGGGAAGTAGCGATAGTCGTTTGCATCTTCTTTACTACGCATACTACGGGTTTCTTGACGATCGGGATCATACAAACGCGTCTCTTGAACGACGGTTCCACCATCCTCAATCAATTCGATTTGACGGCGCACTTCGTATTGAATGGCCTCTTCCAAAAAGCGGAAGGAGTTCAAGTTTTTGATTTCGCAGCGGGTACCAAATTCAGCCTGGCCTATAGGGCGAACAGAAACGTTCGCATCGCAACGGAAAGAGCCTTCTTGCATATTGCCGTCACAAACCCCAAGCCATACCACCAAGCTATGCAAAGCCTTGGCATAAGCAACGGCTTCAGCAGCGCTGCGCATGACTGGCTCAGTCACGATCTCGAGGAGTGGTGTACCTGCGCGGTTCAGATCAATCCCGCTAGAAGGTTCGCCATGAGGGCCTGTAAAGCCCTCTTCATGGACGGATTTACCAGCATCCTCCTCCATATGGGCGCGAGTGAGTTCAACAACTTTAACTTTGTCCCCCACCAAGATCTCCAGATGCCCGCCAACAACAACCGGGATCTCCATCTGGCTGATTTGATAGCCCTTAGGTAAATCAGGATAGAAATAATTCTTGCGAGCGAAAATACTTGCTGGAGAAATCTTCGCATTGACTGCCAAACCAAAACGAATGGCATGCTCTACCGCTTGACGATTGAGCACCGGCAAAACACCAGGCAACGCTAAATCCACTGCACACGCTTGCGTGTTTGGCGCGGCGCCAAAGCGCGTACTTGCGCCACTAAAAATCTTGGACTGAGTTTGCAGCTGCGCGTGGGTCTCTAGACCAATAACGACTTCCCATTGCATCATGCCACCTCACTTGCTGGACGCAAATGCCAATCGCTGGCTTGCTGATATTGATGGGCCACTTGCAACAAGCGTGCTTCAGAAAAATAATTACCAATGAGTTGCATGCCGATAGGTAAATTATTTCCATTAAATCCACATGGGACACTCATCGCTGGTAAACCTGCCAAGTTTGTAGAAAGCGTATAAATATCTTCTAGATACATTTGCACTGGATCTTTAGATTTCTCGCCCAAACGCCAAGCCACATCAGGGGCTACAGGCCCTAGGATGACATCGCACTGATTGAATGCAGCTTGAAAGTCTGCCGCAATAATGCGACGAATTTTTTGTGCCTGCAGGTAATAAGCATCATAGTAACCATGACATAGCACATAGGTTCCAATCATGATGCGGCGCTTCACTTCTTCACCAAAACCTTCGGTACGTGACTTGGCATACATGTCATTGAGATCACGGTATTCACTAGCGCGATATCCATAACGCACACCGTCAAAGCGACTCAAGTTACTTGATGCTTCTGCTGGCGCTAAAACGTAATACACCGGAATAGATAACTTGGTTTTTGGCAAACTCACTTCAACCAATGTAGCGCCTAGATTTTCTAAAAGCTTAGTGGCTTCAGTAACGGATTTAGCAACATCAACGGCCAAACCTTCAGCAAAGAATTCTTTTGGCAAACCAACACGCAAACCCTCCAACGGTTTTGCGGGATTGGCATTGCCTTCCTTCCACTGTTGATTGAGATAACGACCGTAATCTTCACCAGAATCAGCCAAGGAGGTGGAGTCACGCGGATCATGCGAAGACATTGCAGACAGCAACAAGGCGCAATCTTCTGCAGTTTTGCCCATCGGCCCAGCTTGATCGAGCGAGGAAGCGTAAGCAATCATGCCGTAGCGCGACACGCGCCCATAACTCGGTTTAATACCGGTTAATCCACAAAAAGCTGCTGGCTGACGGATTGAGCCGCCCGTATCTGTACCGGTAGCGATCGGAGCCAAACCAGCGGCTACAGCTGCAGCCGAGCCACCCGATGAACCTCCAGCCACGTGGGCAGAATTCCATGGGTTTAGAACAGGGCCATAGGCAGAGTTCTCATTAGACGAGCCCATCGCGAACTCGTCCATATTGGTTTTACCCAAACAAACCATTCCAGCGCCATGGGGATTGCCTTCGTCTGGGATTCCCAGATTGGCCACCACCGTGGCATCAAAAGGACTCTGATATCCAGCCAAGATTTTGGAGGCAGCAGTCGACTTCCAGCCACGGGTAACAAAGACATCCTTATGTGCAACGGGGATACCAGTTAACTTACCAGCTTTGCCATCGGAAATTAGCTTGTCTGCTTTAGATGCTTGCTCTAAGCTTAAGTGAGCATTCACATCAAGATATGCATTCCACTGTTTTCCGGCCTCAATACGGTCCAAAAAGTACTGGGTTAACTCGGTGCTGGAAACCTCTTTTGCAGCCAGTGCCTTTGCCATTAAAGCGATAGGGGTGTGGTGCCAACTCATTCGATCACCTTTGGCACCAAGAAATAGCCGTCGTGCTGGGCAGGGGCTGACTGCATATTTTCGGCACGATGATCTGATTCAGTAACTCGGTCAACGCGCATGGGTTGAGCCAAATCACGCAAAAAGAGGATTGGGTGAGCCAATGGCTCAAGACCAGTAGTATCAACGGCCTGCATTTCCTCAACCAAGGAAAAAATGGCCTGTAATTGAGGCAAAACTGCCTCGGCTTCTGCCTGATTTAACTCAAGCCTAGATAGGTGCGCAATGCGCTGGACATCATCAAGTTTCATGGGACGAGAGTATCATTCCTATATATTTTCATTAACACTTTCTATTTTCCCACTACATCATGTTTGGTTTTTTCCGCAACTACTTTTCCAATGACCTAGCCATCGACCTAGGAACCGCCAACACCTTAATTTATATGCGTGAGCGGGGTATTGTCCTCGATGAACCTTCGGTTGTGGCAATTCGCCAAGAAGGTGGTCCAAACGGCAAAAAGACCATTTTGGCCGTCGGCAAAGAGGCGAAAGCGATGTTGGGTCGTGTTCCAGGGAATATTGAGGCCATTCGCCCAATGAAAGATGGCGTGATTGCCGACTTCACGATTACCGAACAAATGCTCAAGCAATTTATCAAGCTTGTGCACGAAAGTAAATTATTAAAGCCTAGTCCACGCATCATCATTTGCGTTCCTTGTGGATCTACTCAAGTTGAGCGTCGTGCGATTCGCGAATCTGCTTTAGGAGCTGGCGCATCACAAGTATTCCTCATTGAAGAACCAATGGCAGCTGCAATTGGTTCCGGCCTCCCGGTTTCAGAAGCAGCAGGCTCAATGGTGGTTGATATCGGCGGCGGCACAACTGAAGTTGGCGTGATGTCATTAGGTGGCATGGTTTACAAAGGCTCTGTTCGTGTTGGTGGCGATAAGTTTGATGAAGCGATTACCAATTACATTCGTCGTAACTACGGCATGTTGATTGGTGAACAAACTGCTGAACTGATTAAGAAAACGATTGGCTCTGCTTTCCCTGGTGCTGAAGTGCGCGAGATGGAAGTAAAGGGTCGCAATCTTTCAGAAGGTATTCCACGTAGCTTCACCGTTACAAGCAATGAAATTCTTGAAGCATTGACTGATCCATTGAATCAAATCGTGACTGCGGTAAAGGCAGCTCTTGAGCAGATCCCGCCTGAGTTGGCGTCTGATATTGCTGAGCGCGGCATGATGCTCACAGGCGGCGGAGCCTTATTGCGGGACCTCGATCGCCTCTTGCTAGAAGAAACTGGGTTGCCAATTCATGTGGCAGAAGATCCATTAACTTGCGTGGCTCGTGGTTGCGGTATCGCACTCGAGCGCATGGATAAGTTAGGCGGAGTGTTCTCGCACGAGTAAGCGACATACACGTCGACCAGGGAATTGCAACATAGCGCTCCACCACTTTTCAGACAGGGCATTCCGGCCTTACTTAAACTGATTGTCTGTCTGTCGATCAGCATCGCTCTGATGCTGATCGATTTTCGTTTCAAAGCACTCGACCCCATTCGCAATAACGTCAATTGGATTTTGCGTCCACTTGAATACGTCATGATGGCACCGCGCAATGCATTCGAAGCAACATCTGAATACTTCACAACCAGATCAACTCTTGATCAAGAAAACCAAGTAATGAAAGTACGTCAAGCAGAGCTTTCTTTGCTGGCAAATCAATCTGAGTTTTTGATGGTGGAAAACCAAAACCTGCGCGAGCTCATGACATTGCAAAAACAGGTTCCGTTCAAAACATTGCCGGTAGAAATTCTGTTTAACCCACCCAATCCAATTTCACAGCGCATCGTAATCAATCGCGGCAGTAACAATGGCCTGAAGCTCGGCAACCCGATTGCCAATGATTCGGGCATTTTGGGTCAGGTGGTCCGTCTCTACGAACGCTCTGCCGAGGTTTCCCTGCTAGAAGACCGTGATTTTGCGGTTCCAGTTCAAGTGGCCCGCAACGGCCTTCGTGCAGCTGTATTTGGCGCGGGGCGCGGCAATCCACTGGAACTTCGCTATTTACCGGTAGCCAGCGATTTGGAAGTTGGCGATATTTTGCTGACCTCAGGCATTGATGGTGTTTACCCCCCAGGATTCGCAGTAGCAGTGATTAGCAAAATTGAGCGCAATGTCGACAAGAACTCTTCCAACGTATTTTGTGTTCCTGTTGCAGCAGTAAATCGCTATCGTCAAGCGCTTGCACTTTTGTATGATCCGCAGATCGACGCTAAGGCAGCCACTGTTAACAACAAATCGGCTTCTGGTGCGCCACTAAGCAATACGCCTGGCAGGCGCCAAACTCGGGCGCGAGGAATGCAATGATCGATTTCCAGAGCGGCTACATTCTGCGCCCGGTAAATCCGGTCTTTATTTATTTCAGCCTATTTTGTGCGCTGCTATTAAACCTATTGCCCATTGGCAATTACGGCTGGGTTCCGGACTGGTTAATTCTGTGCATTGTGTTTTGGAACATTCATCAGCACCGTTATGTCAGCGTCATCACTGCATTCATTTTGGGCTTGATGATGGATGTGCATAATTCGGATTTATTAGGATTGCATGCATTTAGTTATTCTCTAGTTGCCTATCTTGCAATCTCATGGCATAGGCGTATCGTGGCCCTTACCGTTCTCTCGCAAGCCCTGCACCTGCTTCCTATTTTCTTATTGGTATCGCTATTTCCTGTGCTGGCACACTGGCTGCTCAGCGGTGAACTCTATTGGTGGGCTTTAACTGGCGCAATCCAGGCTTTGATTGAAGCGATGCTTTGGCCTATAGCCACCCGCATCTTGCTTGCGCCGCAACGTCGCCCTATAGATGTTGATCACAATCGACCCCTCTAAGAAGCGGCATGGTTTCTTTTAAAAAACCGAATCTCGACTCTTTTCAAGAGCGCATTCATATTGCGACTCTATTTGTCACGTTTTGCTTTTTACTACTCATCACCCGTCTTGTATGGCTACAACTAGTAAGCCACGGAAAATACGCACTTCTGGCTGAAAGCAATCGCATTGCCTTGGTTCCAGCGCCGGCAAATCGCGGGCTCATTATTGATCGCAATGGCATCGTTATTGGTCGAAATTATTCCGCCCTAACCTTGGATGTGAATGCCGAAGAAGTCAAAGGGAATGTAGATCAACTCATCAACGATCTTTCTGAAATCGTTGCTATTTCGCCTCGGGATCGTCGCAATTTCAAGCGCTCCCTGGAGGATTCTCGCAATATGGGCACTTTTCCCCTGCGTTCCATGCTCAACGAGACCGAAACTGCCCGGTTTATGGCAAATCGCTATCGCTTTCCTGGGGTAGAAATCCGAGCCAGAAGCTTTCGGGAGTATCCATACAACGAATTAGCCTCCCACCTAATTGGCTATATTGGCCGAGTTTCACAGCGCGACAAAGAGCGCATGCAGACTGAAATTGAGGGCGCCAAGGCCGATGATCCCGATGCTTTGCAGGCTTCTTTTTTACCTGGCATTCAGTACGTAGGCAAGATTGGTTTAGAGCAAAGTTATGAAACGGTATTGCGTGGCGTGCCTGGTTACGATCAAGTAGAAATTACTGCGGGCGGCAAACCAGTGCGCACACTTTCTAGCTCTCCTTCGGTTCCCGGCAAAAATGTAGTTCTCTCAGTTGATATCAAGCTTCAATATTTAGTTGAGCAACTGTATGGAAATTTCCGCGGTGCATTTGTGGCGATTGAACCGGAGACGGGTGACGTATTGGCTTTTGTCTCTAAGCCCAACTTCAATCCGAATGATTTTGTGGAAGGCATTGATTCAGTGACTTGGAAAGAGTTAAATGACTCACCACAGAAGCCACTCTATAACCGCCCACTAAAAGGCATCTATCCACCGGGATCAACATACAAACCTTTTATGGCATTGGCGGCCTTAGAAAATAAAAAGCGCACGCCATCACAAACTATTTCGGATCCTGGTTACTTTGATTTTGGTAACCACACCTTCCGGGATGATAAAAAAGGTGGTCACGGAATTGTCGATATGCAAAAGTCGATTGTTGAATCTTGTGACACTTATTACTACATGCTTGCCCGAGACATGGGCGTAAACATGATTGCCGATTTTATGAAGCCATTAGGCTTTGGTCAAATTACTGGCATCGATTTACAAGGCGAAGCAAGAGGTGTTTTGCCATCCACCGAATGGAAGAAAAATACTTTCAAAAAACCTGAGCAGCAAAAGTGGTACGAGGGTGAAACTATTTCCCTGGGTATTGGACAGGGTTACAACGCTTTCACAATTTTGCAGTTAGCCCATGCCATGGCAAATGTAGCCAATAACGGTATTGTGATGAAGCCTCACTTAGTCAAAGCTATTGAAGATCCATTTACTCGCAACAGAGTGCTGACAACCCCCAAAGAAAGTTATCGCATCGATCTCAATGCTGAGAATATTGAAGTGATCAAGAAGGCTATGGTCGAGGTTAATAACTCTGGCACATCTGCCGCAGCATTTAAGGGCACTGGATATCAAGTGGGCGGAAAAACCGGAACTGCGCAAGTATTTAGCTTGAACTCCAAAGATTACAAACATGGATCTACAGCAGAATTTTTGCGCGACCATGCCTTGTATATCGCCTTTGCTCCAGCGGATAAACCAACCATTGTGATTGCGATGGTTGTAGAGAACGCAGGCTTCGGCGCACAGTATGCTGCTCCGATTGCGCGTCAAGCATTGGACTACTACATTGAGGGCAAGTGGCCCAAGGAGGTTCCGGAATGGAAAAGAGCCCCTTAATCAAAGTTAAAGGATTTTTCTCCAGCATCTTCGCTGGTTTAGACCGCCAGCTAGGCCTTATTCTGCTTGGCTTAGCGGCCGTTGGCTTTTTTACTTTTTTATCTGCAAGTCAAAACACTCCCGTACAAATTGCAGATGAATTACGTAATCTCGCACTCTCGTTTCTAGTGATGTGGGTCGTTTCACGTATTCCACCAAAATGGTTAGAGATGGGTGCAGTTTGGATTTATGGATTTGGTGTTGCCCTCTTAATCGGGGTGGCCGCATTCGGACTCATTAAAAAAGGTGCGCGTCGCTGGCTCAATATTGGATTTGTCATTCAGCCATCTGAGATCATGAAGATTGCGATGCCGCTCATGCTTGCTTGGTACTTTCAAAAGCGGGAAGGCATTCAAAAATCCTGGGACTATGGTGTTGCTGCCGTGATCTTAGCTATCCCGGTTTTTTTAATTGCACGCCAACCAGATCTGGGAACGGCGCTCCTCGTTTTTGCGGCAGGGCTATACGTCATCATTTTGGCAGGGCTGCCCTGGAAATGGATACTGCCATTTGTGGGCTTAGGTGTTATTGGTATTTTGTTAATTATTATTTTTGGCGGCACCATTTGCGCCCACGATGTAGTGTGGCCATTTGTTCACGACTATCAGAAGCATCGTATATGCACTCTGCTAGATCCGACTAGCGACCCCCTTGGCAAAGGCTTTCATACCATTCAATCGATGATCGCAATTGGCTCTGGCGGATTTTTTGGCAAAGGTTGGTTCCAAGGAACACAAGCACATCTAGAATTTATTCCAGAAAAACATACTGACTTTGTCTTTGCGGTGTTCTCGGAAGAGTTTGGTTTATTGGGAAACCTGATATTGATTGCCTTGTTCTTCGCGCTCATTAAAAGAGGTCTAGCAATCTCAGCTAGCGGGCCAAACTTGTTTACACGCCTTTTAGGCGCATCAGTGACTTTAATTTTCTTTACCTATGCATTTGTCAACATTGGCATGGTGAGCGGTCTCTTACCAGTAGTTGGTGTGCCACTTCCATTTATTAGCTATGGCGGTACTGCATTAGTGACGCTTGGATTTGGCGCAGGAATATTAATGAGCATCCATCGTCATCGTCGTTTAGTGCAAAGTTAACTCAGCGCGGCGATGTATTGGATTGATTGAGATTCCTGAAGAAATAAAAAAGCCCGGCATGCCGGGCTTTTTATCAACAAAGGAAGAATTACTTCTTACGCTTGTTAACTGAATCTTTAAATGCTTTACCAGCAGAAAACTTAACAGTTTTTGCAGCAGCAATTTTGAGTGGCTCACCAGTTTTTGGGTTACGACCCATACGTGCAGCACGCTTGCCAGAAGCAAAAGTACCAAAGCCGATCAGTTGTACTGAGTCACCTTTAGTAACAGCTTTGATGATTGTGTCGATTGCAGAATTCAATGCGAATTCAGCTTTGGCTTTAGAAATCTCCGCGTCGTCAGCAATCGCTGCGATTAGTTCGGCTTTGTTCAAGTGAAGCTCCTTATAGATATTGATGTCAGCGCACATTACGCTTACATGATTTTAACCACAAAAAATTACAAAAATAAAGTTGCGTTACAGCAATTTTTTACTACGACTACAAATTACTCATCCAAAACGGTGATATCAGAAACAAAATACTCAGTATCGCCAAAACAGGTAGTTGGCAAACCAATGTGTTGCTCATACTTTAGGGCAACCTTTTTACCTAAATTAGCATTTATTTTTTGCGCCACAGCATCTTCACGCACCGTAAAGAGGAATTTTTCTGACATCGTGCCCGGCATAGAAACCATGGCTAATTCCCCTTCCCAAGTTTTGCATATATAACCGCGATTAGAGAATTTCTGCACGTACCCTGCGCGCTCTCCGCTGCCATAGCTCCAGGTGAGCATACCCCACGTGTAGAGTGAAATACCCACTAACCCAATTAAAACAAGGCTTAAGAGCCACTTTATAAAGCTATTCATAAGATCTTCCTTAGCAAAAATCCACATAAACCCTAATCCGGTTTTTAAACCCTCTGCTTGAAGTATATGGGCATCCGTCCATAAGAAATAGTCCATTTGGAGCTCATATACAAATTAAAATAACAACCATTACCTCACTTAGACAAAGCTCATGGAAATTCGTCACATTATTTTTTTTGTATTTATAGCATCGGCTGTTTACGTCTATTTCAGAGGAAAAGTTCGTTTTGGGGTCGTTAGATCCCTGACCGACTATCAAGTGCTTTTGGCGCCCGTAAATGCACTTTTGTATTTATTTTCAAAAGTAAAACCTGGCGCCTTTATTCCGGTAAGTCAATTTCCTGAAATGCAACCCATCCAAGATAACTGGGAAATGATTCGGCAAGAAGCACTTTCACTGCAGGAAGGCGGCTCTATTGCTGCGGCAACTGGATACAACGATATTGGCTTTAACTCCTTCTTTCGCACTGGGTGGAAGCGTTTTCATCTCTGCTGGTACGGAAAAGAGGTGCCCTCAGCCCAAGCAGGATGCCCCAAAACGGTTGCACTGCTTAAATCAATCCCTTCGGTCAAGGCTGCCATGTTCGCCTCTCTGCCTCCTGGAGCAACGCTGGTGCGCCATCGTGACCCCTACGCAGGCTCCTTGCGCTATCACATTGGCCTAACTACTCCCAACGACCCGAAATGTTTTATTGATGTGGATGGAGAGCGTTATTTCTGGAAAGATGGTGAAGCAGTGATGTTTGATGAAACTTACATTCACTTCGCCGCCAATGAAACAGATCAGCAAAGAATCATCTTATTTTGCGATGTCGAACGCCCAGTTCACACAAAGGCAGTTGCGCTATTCAATCGCTGGTTTGGACGCTATGTTATGAGCGCCGCATCATCCCAAAATGTTGAAGGTGAAAAAATAGGTTTCGTAAATATTTTGTTCACCTATTTCTACCATCTCCGCGCGCAAGCAAAAAAGCTTAAAGCAAAACATCGCTCCGTTTATTACGTGGGTAAGTGGGTGCTTATTTTGGGAATCTTGTGGGCAATTTTTTGGTAAGTACTGACTCTAAAATCATGGACTTAACAACTGCGTAATTTGCTCAGGACTGATAGGCCCCCAAATTTCCACTCGTTTCTTGCGGCTATTTTGACCAGAAACGAATTGAATTTGTTTTTGAGGCACCCTTAATTGCTTAGAAAGCCAAGCCAATAAGAGCTCATTAGCCTTATTTTCCAGGGCAGGCGCCTGTAAAGAAATCTTTAAACACCCATCATGCAGGCCAACGACCTTGGTCACCTTGGCTCCTGGCTGACAGTGCAAATTTAAGATAATTCCGGTGGGGGTTTGTTTTAACCAATTAGGCGTCATTAAAGTACTTTAAACTGAAAGCATGACGATGAAGAATTCTCAAGCGCTAGAGCAGCTATTTGCCAACAATCGCACCTGGGCCGAAAGCATGGTGGCAAAGGATGCCGATTTCTTTAAGCGCCTCGTTTCTCAGCAAGCTCCTGAATATCTGTGGATTGGCTGTTCTGATAGCCGAGTGCCGGCGAATGACATTGTGAACTTGCTTCCTGGCGAATTATTCGTTCACCGAAATGTTGCAAACGTAGTTGTTCATACTGATTTGAATTGCTTGTCTGTTATTCAATTTGCAATTGATTTACTAAAGGTAAAACACATATTAGTAGTAGGTCATTACGGTTGCTCTGGTGTTCATGCGGCGCTCACCGACAAGCGAGTTGGCTTAGCCGACAACTGGTTGCGTCACGTTAAGGATGTACATCAAAAACATGAGCGTTATTTAGGCGAAGCTATTCCAACCCCTAAGCGTCAAGATCGCCTTTGCGAACTCAATGTTATTGAGCAAGTGGTTAACGTATGCGAAACAACCATTGTGCAAGATGCTTGGGCACGCGGGCAAGATCTCACCGTTCATGGCTGGGCTTATCGCCTTGAAACTGGCCTAGTAAATGATTTGGGTATGTCGAGCAGCTCTATTGAAGAAATGGCAGAGCGCTATGCCAAATCCGTAAAGCGTTACGAATCAGAGCAAAACTAATTTGCTGAAGTCTTTTTCCAATCAAGTAGTCGTTGCTCTACTCAAGCTACTTGCACTCTTGCCATACAAGCTTCTGGTTGCGCTGGGCTACGGCCTTGGATATATTGCGGCTCGTATTCCAAGCGATAGAAATCGAGTCGTCAAAACAAATCTCCATTTATGCTTTCCAAAATTAAGTCCGGCTGAAATCAACGATCTTGCCAAAGAGCATTGGCGATTGCTTGGACGTAGTCTGGTAGAGAAAAGCATTATCTGGTGTGGCAGCTCCAAACAACTAAGCAATATGATTGAGGTGAAATCAGCAGTTGATCTTTCCAGCAAAAAACCACGCATCTTAGTAAACATGCATTTCACGGGGATTGAGGGCAGCATTATTTTGAGTGCACTCTCCAAAACAAAACATTGGCCGCGTACCTCAGGATTTTTTCAGAGAATGAAGAATCCCTTTTTTAATAAGCGAATTGTCGAATGGCGCAATCGTTTTGGCGGGAATTCAATTGATCGCCAAGGCAATGCAAAGGCGATCATCCGAGAAATTCGCAATGGAGACTTCATCATCATTGCGCCGGATCTTGATTTGGGTCTCAAGGATTCTGAATTTGTACCATTTTTTGGAATCCAAACAAACACCATTACCACCATTTCTCGCTTAGCAAAAATTACTGGTGCTGACGTATGCTTAATGACCACCACATTAAAAGCAGATGAATCAGGTTACCTTTGCGAAATTGGGAAGCCTTTAGAGAATTTTCCCGGGGCAGACCCCAAGTCTGATACCGCACGCCTTAATCAATACTTTGAGGAAGAAATTCGACTTAGGCCGGCCGAATACTACTGGGTTCATAAGCGCTTTAAAAATCGCCCAGATAATGGTCCGAGCCCCTATAACCCTTCTATCTAGGGGCCTTTTGTCCTATCATTAAGGGATGACTGAACGTATTGGGCTATTTGCCGATCTCCACAGCAATTTAGAAGCTTTTGATGCCTGCATGGCTCGCGCCGAGGAACTTGGCGTTACTCGCATGGTGTTTCTAGGTGACCTCGTGGGCTATAACGCCGATCCCGTCGCACTGCTTGAACGCGTTGCCGCGCTCGTAGAAAACAAAAAAGCGATTGCCATTCTCGGCAATCATGATGAGGCCGTTTTTAAAGATAGCCGCAATCAAATGAACGCTAGTGCCAATGCTGCCATTGAGTGGACAAAATCTCAACTAAACAATGGCCATATAGAGTTCCTTAAAAATCTTCCGCTGATGGTTCAAGAAGAGCGGATTTGTTTTGTGCATGCCTCTGCTTACAATCCGGCCGAGTGGAATTACATCACCGACAGCATGAGTGCATGGCGTTGCGTGCAAAGCTCTGGGAAAAATTACACTTTTGTTGGTCATGCACATGAGCAAGCGCTTTTTTATCAAAGCGCTGTTGGGAAACTCATTCGATTTGCACCACACCCCGGCGATGAAATTCCTGTGCTACCTCATCGCCAATGGGTCGGCGTTGTGGGCTCGCTTGGTCAACCCAGAGATGGCAATCCAGAAGCCTGCTTTGCCGTTTTTGAGCCCGCATCAGAAGCATTGACATTTCATCGCACACCCTACGACCACTACACTGCTGCAGAGAAAGTACGTCGCGCCGGCCTGCCAGAAGATCTGGCAAACCGCCTCATCACTGGCAAATAAATAATGTCCATCAATACCGATATTGAAGCAGTAGACGATATATTTCAAGAAGGCAAAGTAGTAGATGGATTTGTTTTAGGCAAGGAAGTTCACCGCGGCGGAATGGCTAGCCTTTTTTCAGCAACTAAAGAGGGAATAGATGTTCCTATTTTGCTGAAGATACCGCGTGTTGGTAGAGATCAACCAGTGGAGAGTTTGATCGGCTTTGAAACTGAACTCACTATCTTGCGCTCCCTAAAAAGTCCTTACGTTCCTCAATATTTAGGTTCGGGCAATATGGCCACGCGCCCTTATATTGCAATGGAAAGGGTTGACGGCCGCCCATTAGAGGACTACATAAAAGAAGGCAAAGTATTTACGATTGATGACGTCGTACGTATTGGCGCAGATTTAGCGCAAGCTGTTCAATCACTGCACTCACAAGATGCCATTCACCTAGATGTAAAGCCTGAAAATGTTTTGATTGATGAGAAGGGCAAGTTAACACTCATTGATTTTGGTTTGTCGCACCACGCTCGATACCCAGACTTGCTTGCAGAAGAGATGCGCAAAGGTATCGGCTCTGCACCTTATATCTCTCCTGAACAAGTAGCCGGCATTCGCTCTGATTCGCGCAGCGATATTTTTTCTATTGGCGTGATCATGTACGAGCTGCTGACTGGCGAGCTGCCATTTGGTAACCCTCAAACAATGAGCGGCTTGCGGAAAAGGATGTGGGCAGAACCCTTTCCGCCACGCGCCATTCGCAGAGAAATTCCTCGCTGGTTACAAGAGGTGGTGCTGAGATGTCTAGAGCCTCGCGCTGCAGATCGCTATCAAAGCGCTGCGCGTTTACGTCAAGTATTGCGAGACCCTGAGGGCGTTACGCTAACCGAACGCGCCGACCGCGTTGAGCCGCCTAGCTTTTGGGAAAACCTCAAAGGAATGTTCAAAGCGGCTGGTTACGAGCCCTCTCCTAGCCCTCGGCCCAGCATGGGCAACCTTGATGCGCCCCTCATGATTGCCGCAATAGATACACGTCAATCCGATGAAGCTCTGCGTGAGCGTATGCAACTCACAGCAAAGAATTTATTGCAGGCTTATCCTGAAAGTCGCCTAATTTGCCTAAGCACGATTGCCAGCACGCCAACGTATGAAGGCAATCACGAAAGTCAAACTGCTAGCGGTATCGTGCGTGGCCACTTAGTACAGCTGATGGAGTGGGCTAAACCACTCAAATTACCACCCGAAAGAATTTCTTATCACGTACTTGAGGCGCTTGATCCTGCGTCGCGAATCGTTGAATTTGCCAAAGACAATGATGCATCCCTCATTTTGATCGGAGCATCACATAAGTTGCCTAATAAGGTGACGCCTTGGAGAACCTCAATGACCAAAATCGTCGAAGAGGCTCCCTGTAGCGTTCACATTGTGCGCACTTAATTCTCAGCGCATTTTGTCCTGCTTTTGATCTAAGATTAGTTCCGGCTCTTGTGCTTCAATCCAGTTATCGCGATTGAGGACGCTAGTTAGCTGCTTTTGGTCTAGCTCACCAGTCCACTTGGCAACCACAATCGTAGCCACGCCATTGCCAACTAAATTCGTCAGCGCTCGTGCTTCAGACATAAAGCGGTCGATACCCAAGATGATGGCCAAACCAGCAACCGGAACATCTCCGACAGCAGAAAGAGTAGCTGCCAAAACGATAAAGCCACTACCAGTAACGCCTGCTGCACCTTTAGACGTCAGCAATAGCACCAGCAAGAGTGTGACCTCCTGCATGAGTGTCATTGGCGTATTGGTTGCTTGTGCGATAAATACTGCGGCCATTGTTAGATAAATAGAAGTGCCATCTAGGTTGAATGAATAACCCGTTGGAATAACGAGGCCAACACACGTTTTCTTGGCGCCCAACAGCTCCATTTTTTCCATCATACGTGGCAAGACGGATTCTGATGATGAAGTACCTAAAACAATTAACAACTCTTCTTTAATGTAGCGCACGAATTTAAAAATATTGAACCCATTAATTCGCGCGATGATTCCCAAAACAATAAATACAAATAGCAAGCAGGTTAAATAAAACGAGCCCATGAGCTTGCCCAATGAGAACAAAGAGCCAATGCCATATTTACCAATGGTGAATGACATTGCGCCAAATGCGCCAATAGGTGCGAACTTCATAATCACACCAATCATGTCAAAGAGAACATGGGATGTTTTTTCAATTAAGTCAAACACCATCGTTCCGCGACCGCCGAACTTATGCAATGCAAATCCAAACAAGATTGCAATAAAAAGGACCTGCAAAATTTCACCCTTAGCAAATGCATCAACCGCGCTGCTCGGGATAATATTCATTAAGAAATCCGTAGTGGTGCCCATTTTTCCGGGCCCGGTATACGCAGCAATTCCTTTGGTATCTAAGCTTGCAGGATCGATGTTCATGCCAGCGCCAGGCTGAAGCACATTCACCACAACCAAGCCGACCATCAAAGCAATAGTGCTCACAATCTCAAAGTACAACAGTGCTAGTCCACCAGTTTTGCCAACCTTCTTCATGTCTTCCATGCCAGCAATACCCAAAACTACCGTACAAAAAATAATGGGGGCAATTAACATCTTGATGCCTTTAATGAAGGCATCCCCAAATGGCTTCATTTCTGTACCCAAGCTTGGGTAAAAATGGCCCAGTAAAACACCAATTACAACCGCTGTAAGTACTTGAAAATAAAGGATTTTATAGATTGGTGGTTTTTTTAATGTAACGGTCATTTGGTCATCCTTTATTAAAATATGTGCTGGCTTTTTTATTTCGTCTGCCCCCATATTAACTCCAGGCCAATAATTGGCCCCAATACCGGATAATGCAAGCATGGAAGAAAAAGTACGCGTCTCAAAATTACTCTCCGAGCTTGGTCTTTGCTCCCGCCGTGAAGCGGATTCATATATTGAGCAAGGTTTAGTAACAGTAGATGGCGAAGTGGTTAACGAATTAGGCGTTCGCGCCTTCCGTCATCAAAAAATTGAATTGCAATCCGGGGCTAAAGCACAGCAAGCCTCTCGCATTACTGTCATCCTGAATAAACCCGTTGGCTATATTTCTCACTATGACGACGAGCAGGAATATCAACCAGCCGCCTCTTTGATTACCCCTGAAAATTACTTTGCCAGTCCGCTTGATAAAGGCAGAAGCCCTCGCTTCAATACTAAAGGACTGGCGCCGGCTGGCAGGCTGGATATTGACTCCACTGGCATGCTGGTTCTCACTCAAGATGGTCGTATTGCGAAATTATTGATCGGGGAAAATAGCCCCGTTGAAAAAGAATATTTAGTGCGCGTAGAGGGAGCCCTCTCTTTCGAAGATTTGGATCGCCTAAAACATGGCCTCTCTCTTGATGGTGTAGAACTCAAGCCTGCACAGGTAAGCTGGCAGAATGAAGATCAGCTTCGCTTTGTGTTGCGCGAAGGGCGTAAGCGCCAAATTCGTCGGATGTGTGAGATGGTGGGCCTCAAAGTGATAGGCCTCAAACGCGTCAGAATGGGTCGCATCTCATTGGGACCGCTTCCTCCCGGGCAATGGCGCTACGTAGGGGCTCATGAGCAGTTCTGAAGTGCATTGGCACGCTTATAATTGCCTCCGAACCTAGATTACTCAACGCAGAATTACCATCGAAACTCTTACCTCCAGCACTCCAGGCGCAGAAGTACTTAGACGTCGCAGCTTTGCGATCATCTCTCACCCAGATGCGGGCAAAACTACGCTTACAGAAAAGTTATTACTGTATGCGGGGGCTATTCAGATCGCAGGAAGTGTTAAAGCGCGCAAAGCTAGCCGTCATGCAACATCTGACTGGATGGAAATTGAAAAGCAGCGCGGCATCTCCGTAGCAAGCTCGGTGATGCAGATGGAATACCGCGATTGCATCATTAATCTATTAGATACACCAGGTCACCAAGACTTCTCAGAGGATACATACCGCGTGTTGACTGCGGTTGACTCTGCTCTCATGGTGATTGATGCGGCAAATGGTGTTGAATCTCAAACATTACGCTTGCTTGAAGTTTGCCGTGCGCGCAATACACCTATCGTGACATTCATTAATAAGATGGACCGCGAAGTTAAGCCTCCAATGGAATTAATGGATGAGATTGAAACCGCACTTGGCATAGAGGTAGTACCCTTCACTTGGCCAGTTGGCATGGGCAAATCCTTTGCTGGTGTGATTGATATAGCCAATGCTCGTATGCGCATGTTTAAAGCAGGCGAAGATCGCGTGACCGAAGACTCACATGCAGTGGTTGCCATAAATGACCCAGCCCTTAAAGAGCGCCTAGGCACAGACCTAGAAAACGCCTTGGCAGAAGTAGATCTCATCAAAGAAGCAATGCCTGCATTTGATCTCGAAGCCTTTCTAGCCGGCCGGCAGTCACCAGTCTTCTTTGGCTCGGCCATCAATAACTTTGGTGTGCGCGAGATTCTCAATACATTAGTAGAACTCGCACCGTCGCCAGGCTCACGCAAAGCCTTGCAACGCGAGGTCAGCCCTGCTGAGAACAAATTCTCAGCTGTTGTGTTCAAGATTCAGGCGAACATGGATCCCGCACATCGTGACCGTGTGGCTTTTTTACGCATCTGTTCTGGCCATTTTCAGCGCGGCATGAAACTCAAGATTTGTCGCAACGGCAAAGAAGTACGAACCAACAATGCGCTATCTTTCTTATCCCAAAGACGTGATATTTTGGATGAGGCTTTTCCGGGTGACATCATTGGCTTGCCAAATCATGGCTTGCTGCGCTTAGGCGATACCTTAACCGAAGGTGAGCAATTGCAATTTACGGGGCTCCCATTCTTTGCACCAGAAATTTTCCGCATGGTTGAGTCTGCCGATCCCTTGCGCTCCAAACAATTGCGTACCGGACTGATGCAGCTGGGAGAAGAAGGCGCCATTCAGGTCTTTAGGCCAATGGCAGGGGGTACGATGCTGCTTGGCGCTTTTGGTCAACTTCAATTTGAGGTGGTAAGCCATCGACTGCAAACCGAATATGGCGCAGAAGTACGGCTTCTACCTGCACGCTATAGTTTGGCTCGTTGGGTTAGCTCAGATGACCCTGTTGCCCTGAAAAAATTTACCCAAGAAAACATCCATCGCATGGCAGAAGACGTGGTGGGCGCATCTGTTTTCTTGGCATCACATAAATCAGAGCTAGATGTTGCCCAACAACGTTGGGAGTCCATTCAATTCCACGCGCTTAGAGAGCATGCCGGCTTAATTTATCAATCCGATTTGGCAGGCTAATTCGCCTGGCCGTTGTAATAACTTAGCGTGCTGTTTTGCAATCAAAGACAGAAACCAACTGCGTATCACTACTTCTGAACGAGGCAACCTTGCCGTACTGCGCACAATAGGCGCTAGCCTTCTGAGTTAATTGCTCAATTGATTCACTGCTACTGTTTAGAAAAGTAACGTGATTTGCATCGGATGCATCGGTGTATACCGCAGCACATGCTGCCAGCATAGACATGCAACATATGCTCAAGAGGGAATATTTTATCAATGCATTCATACAAAGATCCTTGATAGGTAATTTAAGATTCATGAGATCTTAGTTTTTCTATAACGGCCGCAGTGATATTGCTAGCAAGCGGCTTGTATATCAAAATGCCGGCAATCGCAACCGGGTAAGCCACCAACCATACCCCAAACCAAGCCCCAAAGAAATTTTCTGCAAAACCTATGCGCGCAAATGTAGTTGCAAGCGTAATGCTTAAAGACATCAAGCACCCCATGATTAAAGCAAATATAAGGTTTTGTATCTGAATCATGATCTAAACATAAAGTAGACGGCGCCCAATAAACAAAATCCCGCCCAGATGTAATCGGTTTTAAATGGCTCGCCCATGTAAAAAACAGCAAATGGAACAAATACACTGAGAGTAATCACTTCTTGGGCAATCTTGAGTTGTCCCAGACTAAAGAACTGATAGCCTATTCGATTAGCCGGAACCTGCAAGGCATACTCGAATAAAGCAATCGCCCAGCTAACTAAAACTGCAATCCACCATGGCTTGGCCGATAAGTTTTTTAGGTGCGCATACCAAGCGAACGTCATAAATACATTGGATAGTGCTAATAGGCCAATGAAGCTAATTGGGCTATTGAATATAGATAGATTGATCATGACTACATCATAGCTTCTAGGCTTGTTAACTGTTATTCTGGACTGTGATCACTATTGTGCGCCCTAGACAGGGGAATCTCTTGCAAAAGTCTTTGAGATTCATCATTCCATTACTCTAGGAAAACTCCATGGCTGTAGGCCAAAATCAAAGAACCAGAAAAAATGACTCTATGCTCACTAAAACAGGAAAAGCGCGCTTAGGCCCCCTGAATACCACCCAACTTAATAAGTTACTAGAATCGAGCACCAAACCCAAAGAGAAAAGCAAAATCTTGCGTGCACTCAGCAAACACAAAGTTGTTGCCGCATAATTAAAAAGCCCCGTTTAACCGGGGCTTTTTAATTTCATGGTTACAAATAACACTACGCTCTTTTTACCAGCATTCTTTTCCCAAGGATGACGGTAGACACAACCAACATAGCAAAGATTAAATTCATTACCGTGAGTGAATCGCCCAACAAAACGCTTGCTGCAACTAGAGTGCAAAACGGCTGAATTAATTGCACTTGACTGACACGTGCAATACCGCCAATCGCAAGGCCCTCATACCAAAAGAAGAAGCCAAGAAACATGGGAAATAAACTCAGATAGACAAAGCTAGTCCAGGCCACAACACCCGCATGAATATATTCAGGGCTGTAGGTGAGCCAACTCATCACAATGTTCAGCGGCAAGGAAATGACCAAGGCCCAAGAAATAACAGCGCGAGGATTCATATTTCTGGAGAGTTCGCCGCCCTCTACATAGCCAATGCATGCGCTGATCCCACCCAACACCAAAAGACCATCAATATACGTAAAGCTGCCGGAGCTTTTCAATAGAGCGTACAAAATGACCAAGCCCGCACCCAACAAAGACACTAGCCAGAATCCTAAGGAAGGGCGCTCTTTAAAGCGCAGCACTCCAATAACGGTTGTAGCAAGCGGCATCATCCCTAAAATCACTGCGCCATGTGAGGACGAACCTTGAGTCATGGCAACGGTGGTAAATATGGGAAAGCCAAATACAACGCCCAAGGCGATGACGACAAATTTCACGAAATCTACCTTGCTAGGTGCACCCTCTTTTTTGTAAGCAAGATAGGCGAGTGCAACTAGTCCTGCCAAAGTTGCTCTACCGAAAGCAATGAAATAAGGGTTAAAGCTTAAAACGGCAATCTTACTTACTGGTAGCGTTAAGCTAAAAATTAGAATGCCGACAAAACCAATCAGCATTCCCTTGCTTTCTTTATTCACTATCGCCCTTTGTCTTATGTTGTATTAATTGTATTAACAATCATCATGGCGTGGGCTGTAATATGTAAGTGCTCCATATGAAACTCAATGCCTATATTCAAGCCATCTATCTAGCAGCATCTGCTGGGACCCAGATGCTATCTGTCAGCACTGCTAAAGCCATGGCTGGTATTGGCCTTGAAGGCGACCGTTATGCGCTAGGCACGGGTGCCTATTCGGCCATTGAGCCAACTAAAGTGCGTCATATCAGCATCATTGCCGTATCTGGAATCAATACAGCCAATGACTGGTTAACAGCTGGTGATGAGCCTACTTTTGACGGCCCTGAAACACGCCGCAATATTGTGCTTGCAGGCATTGCGGCTTCCGAACTCAATGCCCTTGTAGGCAAACCATTTCAGATCGGCAGCATTCAACTACTCGGCACAGAACTATGCACCCCCTGCGAGAGACCGGCGCAATTACTGAGTAGGCTAAGCTTCATGGACGCATTCGAAGGGCGTGGCGGTATTCGAGCTGAGATTTTAAATTCCGGGGCCCTCACTGTGGGTGATAAGCTATTTATCGGGAATGAGGGGTGACATGATTCAATACCGCGACAACGCCATTATTAGCGCAGAACAAGCCATAGACTTATACAAGCGCTCGACTCTTGGAGAGCGCCGCCCCATTCATAACGTTCAAACATTTGAGGACATGCTCAAGAACGCCAATCTCACTATTACCGCTTGGAACGGCGAAGCTTTGGTGGGCATTTCTCGCTCTCTGACTGACTTCTCTTATGTAGCCTATCTTGCGGATTTAGCCGTTGATGAAAAATATCAACGCTCTGGCATCGGCAAGCAACTAATTGAGGAAACCAAGCTACGTCTTGGTCCTGAATGCATGATTGTGCTTTTAGCAGCACCCAAGGCGAATGAATATTACGAGCATATTGGCTTTGAACACAATCCGCGCGCCTGGACTCTCAAAAAGTAATTCCGTCTTTATCATTGCCATATGACTATTACTCGATTTTGCTTAGTTCGCCACGGAGAAACCGACTGGAATGCTGCGCACCGCCTTCAAGGCCACACTGACATTAGCCTCAATGCCAGAGGCTTAGCACAAGCAAGACAAATGGCGCGTGCCCTCAAAAATATTCAGCTGCAATTTGATGTTTTATATACTAGCGATCTTCAGCGTGCAGCCAAGACTGCACAAGCCATTGAAGAATTATTCGACACAACTGCGATCCCAAATGCCGCACTCAGAGAGCGCCATCTTGGCGCCCTGCAGGGGCTCACTACTGATGAAGCCCCAATGCGTGAACCAGATCTCTGGGAATCTCATCTCAGCAGAAATATTGAAGAAAACTTACGTAATGGAGAAAGCATTCAACAATTTGCAGATCGCATTAAAACTACGCTTATCGAGATCTGCAAACAACATCCAGGTAAAACTATTTTGCTGGTCAGTCATGGAGGCGCATTAGATATGATGTACAGAATTGCGAGCAATCAAGCTCTGGATGCAGAAAAGGCCGTTACCGTACCCAATGCCTCTGTCAACTGGATCAGTCATGATGGGCTTGCATGGAAAGTGAATAGCTGGGCAGATACAAGCCATCTAGAGGATTTATCTCTAGATAATCTAGATCTCTAGTAGCCCACAAGGGCTTATGATGCATACATGAAATCGATTTTTCGCATAACGACTCTTTTAATTGCCGCTGCAATCTATATTCCCGCCTACGCGTTAGATGATATTCCGGATGCACTTCCGGATCGCATTGTTGGCGATATCGGCGCGGCCGTTTACACCTCTAACTTACACATTGGCACCGAAGGCACTCAATCCTTAGCTCTGCCCTATGCCTTTTTTGACTATCAGCGTTTTTTCGCTCGCATTGATGAGGTAGGCATTAAGACCTTCAAGATGGGCTACGGCTATTTTGAAGTCATCGGAAAAATTAATTTAGATACCTACAAAGTAAAGTCGTCAATTAATGGCAACTCTATCAATCGAAGCGACCCAATACCCCTTGGCCTAGGAACTTTTCAGGAAACGCCCATTGGGGGATTTTTTGTTAATGCCTATCATGACTTCGGGAAGTCAAAAGGGGCGCTCTATGAATTTTTATACTTCGCCGAAATTGAAACCTATAAAAAAGTAATCGTCTATCCGCAAATTGGTGTGGAACGACAGTCAAGTCAATATGCTAATTACTACTATGGCATCAACCCTGGAGAGTCGACAGCTACTGGTTATGCGGCTTATAGCGCCCCCGCAACAAACAATCTTTTAGCGGGACTCATGGTGGAAATTCCAGTGGTGGATAACTGGTACATCAACGTGTATGGCAAACGCAAATGGATGGGTGGTGGAATTAATAACAGCCCAGTCATGAATCGCTCATTCCAAGACAATGTCTTTATGGCACTTGCGTATCGCTTTAAGTAAGCAGATAGAATCCGGCTTACTCTACATGGCGGCCTTAGAAAGACATGACTAAGATCGACAAGCCTGAAATTAACATCACCAGCTCCATCAGCAACAAAAATTTCTTTTCTGGTAACGCCAGAACAATTTTCTTAGAAAAGATCGAGCCTACCAAAACACAGCTTCCAATAAGAAGTCCCTGAATAACTGCAGTTACATTGAGGAAGCCGAGCTGATGAAATGTAATTCCCTTGGTAAACAGAATAGATAGGGTGCTTGCCGCCTCTGTGCCTAAGAAGGCGCCCTTGGTGAGGCCAAAGGCCAGAAAGAAAGGGGTGTTGATAGCGCCTGTAGTCGCAACAATGCCAGTCAAATAGCCAATAGCGGCCCCAACCAAGGCCATCTGCCAAAGTTTTAGATAAAAATTTTGGTTGCGCATCCAGCGACGAATCGGAATTAATGCGATTAAAAATATTCCTAAAGTTATTTCAATTAAATGTTCATCCAGTTGCACGAGAGTATTCACACCCAATATCGTGAATGGTATTGCAGCTAGGCTATAGACAAAACAAACGCGCCATTGAATCACACTCCACCACAAAAAAATACGAGAGAGATTGGCTACGGTGGCAACCAAAGCTATGACGGGAATGGCCTGAATAGGTCCATAAAAATAGACCAAAGCGGGCATCAATATGATGGTGGTACCAAAACCAATGACGCCACCTAAAACCCCAGCGCCCAGGCCCAATGAGCCAAGCACTATAGCCTGCAGAATTAGGTCAGGCATGTTTACTTATCTCAATTAAATTTTGAATGACAAGGTCAATGTAAAAAATTTCTTTCAAAAAAAAACAAAAGCCGCTCGAAGGTGGTTTAAGCTCCTTAAGCAGCCGAAGGAAGCAATAAATCAACTGCTGCTAACGCAGGCTGTAGGCATTTCCCATAAGGGTTTTTGTTGGCTAAAGTCGCAATTTAATCCATCCGGAGAGGTGGTACTGGCAAGACAACCGCTCAAAACCAGAGCGAATGAAGTCACAGTTAAAGCTAGGGCTATTTTGTTCATGTTGCAATACCTCACTTGAAATTCAGCTTTATAAATAATTTTGCATTAAGCCCAAAATGCTTTCATCATTGCAACATCAGCAATGCCCCTATCGTTCCCATACTTCAAATAGGGCGCAATCCATTTTGGATCAAGAAGATTCTCTACCTTAGATAAACCAGGCGGAAGACCAACAACAATGTGCTTGGTCTTTGTGCCGCCCCCCTCTAAATCTTTCACCTCTTGATTGATCGTATTGGGCAGAGAAGATAAACGCAATCCCTGCTTTTGCTCATTGATCGTTCCATCGCCTAAAGAAATCACAATGGCTCGTTTAACGCCGGCAATAACATCGCTATGCGTGCTACTTTGGCTCATGCCGCCATCCATACATAACCTATCCTTTATGAATGTAGGGCCAACCTGGCCTGGTGCTGAAGAGCTTGCGGCACAAGCAACGTTAATAGGAACATTATCGGCTTTTGACACAACAATACGCTGTCCCGTAAAGCAATCAATCGCCGTAGTAAACATTCCATCTGAAGGCCAAGCAGAAGCCGTTAGCAGCTTCTTCATTACCTTGTAGTGATTGGCTACACCATCAGGATTGAACGAAGCCATCGCAGCTTTGCCGATGCGCTGAATAGATGCGAGAGATCCATCACGCACCGTCAACTCGGCATGCTGCGCCCTTAATTGAGAAGCATTAAATTTCAATGCGGGCATCATTTCTGCAAGCAGTTTTGGGAAATCCGCAAAAAGATCCATCTCACCCATAAGACGCCACAAGTGCCCAGATGTCAGCATTGCGCCAAATATTGAACCTGCAGAAGTGCCGACCACAACATCTGCACCGCTTAAATCTACGCCAGCCTTCTTAAGCGCATTGCAGTACCCGGCATACCAAGCAATCAATGGAGTTCCGCCACCGCCCAACGCCAAACCTCGCTCCTTGCCTTGGGCGAACGGATTCTTAAATGGGGCTGGATGAACTAAACCATCATTCCAACTCGTTGTAGATTCAACATCTTTTTTAGCTGCCAAGGCCTCAACTTCTGCAATAGTGTTTGATGAAAAATTTTGTGCCTGGGCTAAAGCTTGTGTACTGGTAACTGCCGCGATGCCAGCAGCAGAAGTTTTTAAGAAATTACGGCGTGATGATGCAATCATATAGTTTCCATAAATAATGCTCGATTTATAGCGGGCCCTAACGGCAAAGGATCGTTTAAACAGCGAGCCTGTAGAGAGACCATCCCAAGTTCAAAGCAACTAATGCAATGAGCGTGAAAAAAGTAAATTTCATTCCGAGCACGCGCTTGCTGAAATCTGGCGGTGGAGTATTCATACCCTTTGCATGAATCAAACGTCCAATAATGAGTGAGACGCCTGGAATGGCCACCAACCACCAAGGGGCGCCATTTAACTCAAGACAAGCAATTAGGATAATTCCAATGGGAACGTATTCGGCAAAGTTGCCTTGTGTACGAATGGCCCTCTCAAGATCTTCGTGACCACCACTTCCTAGACCAACCTTATTTTTCCTTCTTAAGCCAATGACAGCAAAAGAGAGTTTGATAAAAATAATGGTTAAGGCAGCGGCAATAATTGAGGTGACTAATAGCATTCATATCTCCTTAGATAACTTCTAATACCTTGCTTAAAGAATTGCCTTCATAGTTTGGTTTTTCACCAATCTCTTCAAAAGGGTGACCAAGGCGATTGACCCAAAACACATCAAAGCCATACCACTTTGCAGCTAGAGCATCCCAAGCATTACTCGACACAAAGAGAATTTCTTCCTTCTTGACGGGAAATGCTTTTAGTAAAAGCTCATAGGCTTGTGGAGCCGTTTTAAATAGACGCACTTCCTCAATTGTTACAACCTTATCTAAGTAAGGCTTTACTCCGTTGCTCTCCACTACAGTAGCGAGCATCTCTCTACTGCCATTAGACAGTATGGCCGTAGATAAACCTTTTTCTTTAATAGCTTTGAGAACACTCACGCTATCTTCAAAACCAGTGAGCTTGGCATACTGATCCATCAATCGCTTCTCATATTCTGGCGAGAGATTTAAGTTCATGCGTTTACAGACATATCGCAATGAGCGAATGGTTAGCTCCCAAAACGGGAGATAGTGCTTACTGCCGCTAGGATTGGGATCGCTCATCGTCACTAAGCGGGTATATTCAATTTGACGATCGCGCCACATTAAAGCAAAGGCCTGTCCATGACCCGGAAACAATTCTTCTGCCAACTGCCCCATGGAATACACATCAAATAATGTGCCATAGGCATCAAAAGCGATTAGCTTATACATGTGTTTCTTGCTTTCTAGTATGAATTTCTATTGTCATTTAATCAGAAAATTTAGCCAACGCATGCCACCCAAAACTAAGAAGGGGGAGCATATCTTTAGCAAAACCAGTGACTTCTTTAATTAACTCTTTAGAGCAAATCGTTGATCTGGGCAACTGCTTTCTAATAATCCAGCCCTTGAGTTTGATTGCTCGTTCAACCTCTGGCGGGACATCATTAAAGCCCCTCGGAATGCGGGCCAATGTGTTGGAATAATCCAGCTCATAGCCTTTTCTTTTTAGAGACTTCTCAAGCGAAATCCAAGCCTTAGGGCTATCTAAAATTCCCTGTCTGAGCTTTTTTAGATTGTGGGCTTCTGGCTGTAAATAACCTGCAGCACATCTACTACCCAGGGGATCTAAACGAAAATACAAAACGCCGGGAGAGTGCTTGTCGCCAGTTCTCGTAAAGAGCCCGCTGGCATGCATGTTGTAAGGATGCTTTGCTTTTGAAAACCGAGCATCTCGATTAATTCTAAAGAGAGATTTTTTAGGATCACCCCACAAGGGCACATCTTTTTTAGCGAGACTCTCAGACAAGACATCTGTAAAGTGCTTCATGGGTTCGCGCACAAACTCTTCATATTCCGAGCGATGCTCAGAAAACCAAATTCTAGTTTGATTGTTGGTAAGCTCTTCTAGAAATTTGAAAGCTTTCGGACTAAATCCAATAAATTCACTCATTGCAGTAAGGGGCGAGGATGCCAAGCCTAACCCGGTTGTTTAAACCGCTGCTGCTTTTCCTCAGGACTCATGTTGTCCCATTTAGCTCTTCGTGCTTTCATTTCTGCCTGCTCTTCGGGTGTTAGCCCATCAAAGAAAGCCTTTCTCTCGGCCTTCATTTTTTCTTTTTGTTCAGGAGTAATGGATTGCCATTGAGCCTTCATTTTTTCCTGAACCAGCTTGCGATCTTCGGGACTTAAGGCCTTCATTTGATTGCGCCTTTGATGCCAATACGCTTTGCGCTCCTCTGGTGTTGCCTTCAGCAATGCAGCATCTATTTGCTTCATCTGCTCAAAGCGCTGATCAAAGGTGAGATTGATGTTGGCCAAAGGATTTGGTGGCTCAGGTATGGCAGCACCAGCCAAGGAAATCACAGAAACACTAAATAGCGCTCCAACTACCCATTTTTTAGAAATCATCGCCTCATCTCCCGCCGGTTATGAACCATTCTAATCCTGGTCAGGGCAGAGTCAACTGGCCCCAGCTAGTAAGTTAGGCCTGCAATATAAGCGTAAAGCGGAATGCCCAAAATGATATTGAAGGGGAAGGTAATTCCCAATGACATTCCCATATATAAGGCGGGGTTTACTTCTGGAAGCGCATGCCTTAACACTGCTGGCACAGCAATATAAGAAGCGCTGGCAGCAAGCACCATCAATAGGACGGTATCGCCCAATGGCAAGCCCAATAGCTTGCAAAGTGCCAATGCAATAGAGGCATGAACCAAAGGAGCGCCGATTGCATAAAGCAAAGTAATGGGTGGCTTACCCTTTAATCCCTCAAAGTTCTTAGCCGCCATCAAACCCATGTCGAGCAAGAAGAAGGCCAGCATTCCCTTGAACAAATCGATTGAAAATGGGGCCATTATTTTTTGCCCACTATCGCCACTGACTAAGCCAACCAACATCGAGCCTAAAAGGAGTAGCTGCGCGCCATCAGTAAAGGATTCATGAAGAATCTTGGACATGCTTGTCGACTGTGTTGAATTCGTGGCTGATGTCCTCGCTTTATTCGCTAACAAGATTGCCAGAATGATTGCCGGTGACTCCATCAAAGCCATTGCAGCAGCCATGTGTCCGCCAAACGCAATGCCATATTGATCAAGCGCTTGTGTCGCAGTAATAAACGTAACGGCGCTAACCGAACCATAAGTAGCTGCAATGGCGGCTGCATCATAGTTATTGAGCTTGGTTCTTAAAACCATATATCCCATGAGAGGAATGATGATTGCCAAAAATACAGCGAGCCCAAGCGCCAAACCAATCTCAAGAGTAAATCCTGATTTATGAAGGGCAAAACCACCCTTTAAACCCAAAGCCATCAATAAGTAGAGCGATAAAAATCTAGCAATGGGCTGAGGAATTTCTAGATTGGATTTAACGGCACCAGCAAAAGCACCAAAGACGAAAAAGAGAATTGCTGGATCCAAGAAATTATTCATACCAACATCTTAGGTAATTTTAGAAGTTCTTGTATTAGCCACACAGCGCCTGAGGGCTATACAGGATCGATGTGCGTCATGACATTGAGCACCGGCAACTTTTTCTTGATTTGATTGCCCGCGTTTAAGGCAATGTCGTGCCCAACCTTGACAGTGGCATTGGCATCCACATCGATATGAACGTCTACCAAAATCATGTCGCCCATCTTGCGAGTTCGTAGATCATGAAAGCCTCTAACGCCCTCAGTAGATTTAATAATGTCCTCTATCTGACGATGCTCTTCCTCTGATACTGCCCTATCCATTAAGTCATGCAGGGCATCCCAACCAAACTTCCAACCCATTTTTGCCACCATTAAGCCAACTACTAAAGCACCAATAGCGTCAAAGATTGGGTGCCCAAATAAAGCACCAACAATACCAATAGAAACCACTAATGAAGAAGCGGCATCCGATCTAGCGTGCCAAGCATTAGCTACCAACATCGAAGATCGCACACGCTGCGCTACTGCCAACATGTATCTAAAAAGTAGCTCCTTTGCAACCAAAGAGGCCAATGCAACATATAAAGCTAGGATTTGGATTTGTCCAGCCGGCATTGGATTGACAATCTTTTCTCCGGCCTTAAAAAGCATGCCCGCACCAACAGCCAATAATGAAATTCCCAAAAATAGAGAGGCGGCGGTTTCATATCGTTGATGACCATAGCGGTGATCTTCATCTGCATCTTTGGCGCTATGATGATTAGCAAAGAGTACGACGAAGTCAGCGACCAAATCTGTCGCAGAGTGAATGCCATCCGCAATCAAGCCCTGTGAGCCAGACACAATGCCCGCAAACACCTGAGAAACTGTCAGGCCGATATTCACAACAACACTAACTAATGTGCTTTTCTTCGCAGCCTGTTGTTTAGCGGGCGTTTGTGATTCGTGATCTTCTATTTCTTTGTCCATTAACTGATACTAGCAAAGAAGGAGGGGTTTGAGCCTGTTTTAGCCCATGCATATACACAGGAGCAATCAAACCAGACTCAGGATGACCGATCCTTCATGGCCGCCCTAATGTCTTGATATATCTGTAAACCGGCAATTAAGATAAGCGAAAGGGATAAGGGCAATACTGAAATATAACCAACCCTTTTAAAGCTCACTGCACCAATAATTCCGCCCACTAAAAACATTCCAAAAATAAATAGGTGGGTTTTGAGTTTCTCTCTGTTGGCCTTGACATAGCCACTTACATTAGCTTCTGGTGACTTATTCCAATAGATCAACTTACCCAACTCAATACCTATATCAGTAATTACGCCCGTCATATGCGTGGTTCTTATTTCTGCTCTAGAGGCTTTTGTAACTATGGCATTTTGTAGGCCCATCACAAAACATAAAAGAAGGGCAATCGCCGGGACAGTTAAAGGCAAATAGATATTCAAGTTGGCTCCCACCAAACCAAACACCAGTAGCAGAATGGCCTCGACCAATAAGGGCAAAGCGAACTCACTATGAATTTTTCTTCTATGGCCCCAATTAACAAGAATGGCTGTGGTTGCTGCTCCAAATAGAAATGAGAACAAAAGTGAAATGCCGCCCAATACAGAAATAAAATTATTGAGGGCTAGGTCATCGCCAATCGCGGAAATGATGCCGCTCATATGAGAGGTATAACGAGCAATCGCCAGAAATCCACCGGCATTCACCGCGCCCGCCACAAATGCCATATAGGCACCTAACTGAACATTGGTCTTATGAGAGCGTTGAGCGCTAGTTAAAAGCTGAATGAACTTTATTGGCATTGAAGTTACATTCTAAGGCCCACGCCGATTCGCCAATCAATGGGGCGCCTCAAGTGAAAAAACCACCCGAAGGTGGTTTTGATCAGCTTGGTGGCGCGGCGTGGAGCCTAACCACCGATATAAGGCGCGAATTATTTAATACGTCAGTTCTGGGGCTTTAGTAATAACTCAGTGGCTCGGTTTTACCCCAAAAGATTTTGTAGGAATAAATCGTATATCCAATGATGGTTGGCAGCACAACTATAGCCCCCCAAAATATGACCCACAATGACTCCGTAGCTGAGGCCGCCTCCCAAATTGTCATTTTGTCTACAACGATATAAGGGAACATGCTGTAAGCGATTCCTAGGAATGCCAGGACAAAGATGGCTACGCTTAGAGCAAAAGGAACCCAAACGGGAGCAGGCTTATTCTTCAGCATTTTTAACAAGTTCAAATCGATAAAGATAAAGCAAGCCAAAGTCAGAACCGGGAAAGGCAGCAAGAAAAATACATTGGGGAGAGTAAACCATTTAGCCGCAATCTCTGAACTAAAAAATGGCGTCGCTACAGAAATGATCCCAACACCAAGCGCCGTTAATAAGAGGCATTTTCTTGCCCAGCCCACTGCCTTTAGTTGTAACTCGCCAGACGTCTTCATAATCAGCCAGCCAGCACCCAATAAGGCATACCCAGCAGGCAGGCAAAGCGCCACGATAAAAGAAAATATCCAGCCCAAGTATCCGGAGTCAAAACCAATCACCTCTCTACCAACCATGACGCCTTGAGATGCAGCGGCCAAGAAACTACCAAAAAAGAATAGAAAGTTCCAGACTGCCTTCTGGCTCAAATGTGCTTTTGCACGAAAGTCAAAAGATACGCCTCGTAAAATTAAACCGGCTAACATGATGCCCACAGGCAAATAGAGTTCCGTCAAAATAATTCCATGGGCCATTGGAAAGGCAATCAAGAGAACTCCGACTCCGAGTACTAACCAAGTTTCATTGGCATCCCAAAAAGGGCCGATTGATGAAATCATGATGTCTTTTTCTGACTCACTTGCCTGATTCAATAAGATGCCCACACCTAGGTCATATCCATCCAAGACAACGTAAGCAATCATTGCAATACCCATTGCTACCAAAAAGAAAAGGGGCAACCAACCAGATGGTTCATATAAGTTAGGAATCATTCTTATGCTCCTGCAATACCGTTAGTCAAGCCTGGTTTTTGCTCACCAATAATATGCACGGGGTGAGTTTGTCTTGCCAAATAAAAAACAACCCAGATGTAAGAAACAATCAGCCCTAAATAAAGTGCAAGATACATCACGAGTGTGCCCAAAACCATATTGGTAGGCACTTTAGTAACCGCATCAGCAGTCTTTAGCACCCCACTCACCAGGTAAGGCTGTCTGCCTATCTCTGTCACATACCAGCCGGCAACTACCCCGACCCAACCAGAAAATGTCATCACACTGAGCCCCTTTAAGAGCCAGGTTGGCAGTTCTGTATTTTTTCTTGTGAGATAAAACCCAACGAATGCCGTTAAGAGCATCAACATACCAACGCCAACCATGATGCGAAAGGCAAAGAAGATGGGGGCAACTGGTGGGGTTGCGCCAGGGAAAGCATCCAACCCCTTCACCTCACCCGCAAAGGAGTGTGTCAAATATAAAGATGCAAGCTTTGGAATGGCTATTTCGTATTTATTGGCTTTAATGGTTTCATCAGGTATAGCAAACAAAACGGCGGGGGCGCCTTTGGTTGTTTCCCAAATTCCCTCCATTGCCGCCACCTTTGCGGGTTGATACTCCAGCGTATTTAGGCCGTGTGAATCGCCAAGCACAATTTGTAGCGGGGCTAACACCGCCGCCATAGCCATTGCCAACTTGATCAGCGCTCGGTTGCCGGAAAGATTGATGCCCTTCAAATAACGATAAGAAGAAATACCCGCAATTAAGAACGTTACCGTCAAAAATGATGCCGTCATCATATGAAAGAGGCGATACGGCATGGAGGGATTAAAGACAATCTCAATCCAATTGGTTGCATGCGCTTGACCATTGATCATCTCAAACCCTTGTGGGGTTTGCATCCAAGAATCTAAAGCAATAATCCAAAATGCCGATAGCGATGTACCGAAGGCAACTAAAAATGTGGCGACAGTATGAGCTCTTTGGGAGACTCGTTTAGAGCCAAACAACATAATTCCTAAAAAAGTTGCCTCGAGGAAGAATGCAGACAAAACCTCATAGCCAAGCAAAGGCCCTGCGATATTGCCTACTGTTTGCATATATCCAGGCCAGTTGGTTCCAAACTGAAAGCTCATCGTAATGCCGCTAACAACACCAAGCGCAAAGGTTAATGCAAATATCTTGACCCAGAATTGATAAGCCTCACTCCATACTGAGTCACCTGTTTTATTGAATTTAACCTTGAAATAAAAAAGTACCCATCCCAAAGCAATCGATATCGTTGGGAAAAGAATATGAAAAGTCATATTCGAAGCAAATTGAATTCTGCTCAAAATAAGCGTATCAAGCATTTTGTTACCTCTTATTTTTAATGTACTTTTATTATGCTCTTTACCCCCCTGGCCTGCTGAAGCCGATTTACTTGGCTTACCTCAGCATCGTATGTCGTTTTAGTGTTTCTTGGTGGCACGGGGCAGAATCGACGAGGGCCCAGGATGTCTAATCCTAATCTTGATTGCCTTTGGCCACTGAACGCATGATTCTCAACAATTCAACATCATGGCTTGGAAGACCATCAAGCAGACCCACTAGATGTGGAACATCCCTAGCAATTTGATCGCCCCCATAAAACCTCAAGGCCCAATTGGGAAACAATCTTTGGTCAATCTCATCGAGCTCAATTCGATGAAGAACTTTATGGCGATAGTCTTTCTGAATTTTTTCCCAAATGAACAAAACATCTTTTCGCTTACCCTCAAGAATCTGGGCGAAATAGCCATTCTCGTAGAACAGAGCGCCCGTAAGCTCATGGTCTAAATTCCACTTTCGGGCAACATCAAATAGATGGACTAAGCTTGAAAGCCCCATGTCATGAGTTGCTTTGCTGATATAGCTCAGCTCTACCAATTGATTTGGATCGTCAGCACTCACTTATTCTCCCGGCATCTAAAAATAACTATGAAAACTAAAGTCAGTTTGTTCTTTTAGTCACCAAGCTTAAATGGGCAATAACCCTATCGACCGCAAATAAAAAACCACCTGAAGGTGGTTTTGGTGTTTCTTGGCGGCCCAGGGCAGAATCTACCAGGGTCGAAGATGTCTAATCCTTGTCGGCATATTGCATTTCACCATTGCCAAACGACCAATTTTCTTTGCTTACCTCAAGCAAGTTAATAAAAACATCTTGAGACCTGACTTTTAGCTTTTGCACTAAAGTCTCGCAAATGGCTTTATATAGTTTCTTTTTTATCTCGATAGACCTACCAAAACTTATGGTCGCTTGAATAAAAATAATGCTTTCTGAATATTCAATTCCTAAATAGCTTTTTGGAATATTTAATTCTGAAACGTCGTGTCTAGTAATAATCTGAAATTTATCGTCTTCAGGAACGTTGATTTGCTCTCGCATCACGTTATAGACAATGTCCCCGACTTGCTGAGCAAAGCTCTCAGAGTGTTTTTTACTTAAATCAATTCTGACTAATGGCATCGCTATTCTCCTTAGATCCATCTATCTTAAACAGATTCAATTCATTGCGCGGAAGCTTGAGTAGGGGCCAAAAAATCAGCCGAAGGTGGTTTAGTGATTCTTGTTGGCCCGGGGCCTAAGATGAACGACCGTAGACTTTTGCCGCTTAAGGCAATAAAAGTCACCGGGGAGAAAAATCGCTTATAGTTATTAAAACTATAAGGGGTACCATGAAGAAATTTCTTGCGCTAACGCTGTTTTGCTTACTGGTTGCTTGCTCACAAAAGCCTGACAACTTAACATTAAGTTGTTATGGTGCGGCCATTAAGACCGAAGCAAAGCAAGAGGTTGTTACGCCTCAGGTTACGCGAACTTATAAGTTCCAAAATTACAAGATTGATGATTATGATTGTGCTCAACAAGCTAACATTATCAGTTGTAACTTTATAAAAGAAGAAAACGGTACCAGACAGCGTAAACGCATCATTTACGATATAAGCACGCAGTCATTCGCAGAAATTGATGCTATTTGGGCTATTGGTGAAAAGATAAATACTAATGAACGCAATATAGCCAGAACAGAGTTTCTTGGTAGGTGCCAAAAGCCCCTCATAAACTAAACGGTCATTTTTTAAACGACATCTCGCGTCCAGGGGAATGCTGGAAGACTTGAGACCAATAGTGGCTAACCCACCAGATCAAATGAAAAAACCACCCGAAGGTGGTTTTGATCAGCTTGGTGGCGCGGCGTGGAGCCTAACCACCGATATAAGGCGCGAATTATTTAATACGTCAGTTCTGGGGCTTTAGTAATAACTCAGTGGCTCGGTTTTACCCCAAAAGATTTTGT
>NZ_CP061307.1:2049028-2067562 GCF_018687895.1 Polynucleobacter sp. JS-JIR-II-50
AAAAGCCCCTCATAAACTAAACGGTCATTTTTTAAACGACATCTCGCGTCCAGGGGAATGCTGGAAGACTTGAGACCAATAGTGGCTAACCCACCAGATCAAATGAAAAAACCACCCGAAGGTGGTTTTGGTGTTTCTTGGTGGCCCGGGGCGGAATCGAACCACCGACACAAGGATTTTCAATCCTCTGCTCTACCGACTGAGCTACCAGGCCAAGACTTGGAATTATAACGAATTGGCTTGGAGCATCCTCAAATTTGCTTGGCCCCCCGTGATTTCTGGGCTTTGCGGTACTTGCCCTTATTGGGTGGGCGCCTAGCTATCGCCCTTATTGCGCGAGGTATCTATTCCCAAGGCTTTCAGTTTGCGATACAAATGGGTTCGCTCTAGACCTGTGTACTCTGAAATCTTGGTCATGCTGCCGCCCATGATTTGCATTTGATGCTCAAAATACGCCTTCTCAAATAAATCTCTTGCCTCCCTCAAAGGAAGATCAAAGTACGTTTTTGCAATTCCGCTGATGTATTCGCCCTCGGCGGCTGGGGCAACAGATTCGGCAACCACCTGCTTTGGTGTGACAACGGAGTTGGTGCTCGACTGAACGGCCCTAACTTGTTCTGGCTCTACATATTTAGGAGAACTCTCCAGAGCTTTGCTAACCGTCTTTAAAAGCTTTTGCAGGGCAATCGGTTTTTCTAAAAAATTGAGTGCGCCAATGCGAGTGGCTTCAACAGCAGTGTCAATCGTTGCATGCCCCGACATCATCACTACTGGCATCGTGAGCTGACCAGTATTGGACCACTCCTTTAATAATGTAATGCCATCGGTATCAGGCATCCAAATATCTAACAAGACCAAATCAGGGCGCATTTGCTCGCGAATAGTGCGTGCCTGTACAGCGCTTTCTGCAGCGTACACAGTATGGCCTTCATCTGAAAGAATCTCATTGAGAAGCTCACGAATGCCCATCTCGTCATCAACCACCAAAATACTAGCCATGCTTATGCTGCCTCTTTTGCTAGATTCATAAACAATATTGACACTTTCGCACCAACCACTTCTTCATCCTGCATACGGTTCCGGATTTCAATTTTGGCCGAGTGATCATCAATGATTTTCTTAACTACCGCCAAACCCAGACCCGTACCTTTGCTCTTTGTTGTTACGTAAGGCTCAAAGGCCCTTGCCAATATCTTAGCTGGAAATCCAACCCCACTATCACTTATTGTTAATCGCACCGCTTTTTGAGCTATGCCATTGTGCTCACCATAAGGCACTAACTCCGTCTTAACCTCTACCGGACTTCCGGGGCGAGGCCCCTCAAGGGTGGCATCTTGGGCATTTTGTAGCAAGTTATGGATTACCTGTCTTAGTTGTGTGGGATCCCCCATGATTTCTGGGCAATGAGGATCTAACTGAGTGCGCAATGGGCTGCCCTCATAAAGCCCCAAAATTTCTGAGGTGAGCGTATTGATGGAGACTGGTTTGAGTTGTGGGGTTGGCGTCTTCGCAAAATCCCTAAAATCATTCACCATTTCTTTCATGGCTTGCACCTGGCCAATAATGGTTTCAGTGCTGCGATTAATCATTTCTTCTTGCTCTGGGCTCAACTTGCCTGCAAGCTTATGCTGCAATCTTTCTGCAGAAAGCTGAATAGGCGTAAGAGGGTTTTTAATTTCGTGGGCAAGGCGTCTAGCAACTTCACTCCAAGCGATAGATCTTTGTGCGCTCACCACATCCGTAATGTCATCAAAAACAACCATACGTAAATCGCCAGTCAGCTCTGTGCCACGCACGAACAGAGTTACCCCCAATTCATTTTCAAATTCATTTGTGGTGTGTAGTTGAATTTGTTTTTGCCACACCGGCGCATTAGTCTGTGCAGTCTTTTGCCCTGCCTCACCTTCGCCCAACACTGCGAGCTTCATGGTGGAAAAGCCCTCTTTGATAGCCCCCTCAAACTCCAACAGAGCTGGGCTGCTGCCAAGGGGCTTTCCATCAAGCAGAGTAAGGTCCTGTCCAAAAATACGATCTGCGCCCGCATTACTAGAAACAATATTGTAGTTTTTATCAAAAATACATACGCCTGCCGTAAGGCTTCCCAATACGCGCTCTAAGAATGCTTTGGATTCTTGCAAAGAAGTTCGGGTATCAGCCAACTGCCTAGTCATGACATTAAATTGCCGTGTAAGCATGCCAAGTTCATCGCCAGTATCAAGCTCTGGCTTGGGAGATAAATCTCCCTGTGCAACCGCCTGGGTGCCTTTCAGAAGCATTAGGAGGGGGCGCGCAAGCTGCCTACCCAATATCAGAGCCAAAGTAATGGCCACGAAAACCGCAAAGAAAAGGGTGAGTGTTAATGTGCCAACAAACATCTTGCGAAGGCCGGTACGCCCCAACGCTTTTTCTTGATATTCACTATACGCAGATTCCACAGCAAAAATGTTTTTTGCCAACGGGGTTGGTATATAGCGCACTAACTGTAAAAAATATTTGTCTTCAGTGTCTTTGCCAGAATCTAATTTGTTGTGAACAGATTTTTTTCTTATAACGGGAACGATTGCCCTGATTCGATAGCCCCGTTGACCACCGTCCACTTCAATTTGGTCTAAGAAGGTCATACCCTTCTTGCTAAATGCTTCTGCAACTACATCGGCACTAGGCGCAGGAAAATATTTTTTAGGCTTTAGCTCACTAGTGAAAATCAAATTGCGCTGCATATTGAAGAGGGTAACCTCTTGAATGCCGAATTGATTGCGAATTTTCATCACCGTTGCGGCCACCTGCTCAGCAGGAGTGCCCGATGGAATTTGGACGATCTGCTCGGCAATGAAATTTCCCTCGCCCAAAATTTCTTCTTGGGCTACTCGCAAAGTAACGCGCCCCAGCTCTAAACCCGAGTTCAGCGCTGTCTCTACTTTGACGTCAAACCAGGTCTCAATACTACGCGACACAAACTGTAATGAAACGCCATACAAAATTAAGCCCGGAACGATTCCGACCAAGGCAAAAATCATTGCCAACTTTGCTATCAAGCGTGTGCCAAAGTGGCCGCGATACCACCGCACAGCGATAACGGCCACCAAAATCAAAATAACTAGAGTTAAGCAAATCCCAATCACTACGTTGGCGGCATAGAGCCAAATGAAGTAGTTATCAAAAAATTCTGTGTTGGATGAGGCAATCGCCAATAAAACTAAAAGCAATAAAGCAAAGGCGCCGATCACGCCGATCGTGATCGGAATGATTTTTTTACTCCAAGCCTTGGATGTAAAGAAGCCTGGGTCCAGCATGGCCGCTATCGATCTCATCGCTTAATTAAATTAGGGCCATTAGACGAAAATGGGAAGCGATACCAATCGCTTGATACATTCCATTCGCGGTTATTGAGTGCGTTTACTTGGAATGGTTTGGGTAGCTTGCTGAGATCCAAGCTCATTCGCATGCTCGCTGTGTACGATTTACTGGAGTCTAGTTGAGCACCGTCAATGACTCGCCACCCACCAATACTCCCCACCGCTTGCAGTGCCTCAGACATAGTTTTGGCAGAAAAGGTGAAGCCCTCTGAAGCAATTCGGTACTGCTGCGTCAATGGCTGATAAGAAAGGCGTGTCTGCCTTTGCACAAGCACAGATTTTTCATCAAACCAATACCAACGCGATCTCATTAAATCAAACTCTGTTTGGAAATAGAGGACAACGCCTTTTTGTACCGCGTCTTCTAGACCTGGAGATAGCTCGATCTGAAAAGTGGCATTAAGAAGCCAGTCGCTATCTACCCTCTCCAACTCAAAGGACTTAATTTTGATTCCTTCGGCACTAACGGTTGTTGAAAAAATACCCAACACCATCAAGAACAAAAAGAGGAATTGTTTAATTCTTCGGCTCATGGCCCATTTTTCTTAAACAAAGCATAGTAAAAACCGTCGTTTAGCTCACCAGGCAAAAGCTGCCCTGGAGCGCCTAATCGTACCGCATTGGAGTGCTGCTCAGCAAACCAAACAGCCTGCCCTTCGCCCTCCTCAGGAAATATCGAACATGTGACGTATAAAAGGGTGCCCTCCACTTGGAGCATCTTCCACGCTTGATTCAAAATAGCCCGTTGTCTTTCTTGCAGCGCCCTGATATCTGCTTCGCGCCTTAAAAATGGAATGTCAGGATGTCGCGACACTATTCCAGAGGCTGAGCAGGGGGCATCAAGCAGAATCTTGTCAAAAAGAACGCCATCCCACCAAGCCCCCTTGGAAGCGTCGCCGCGTAACACGCGGACTTTGTCGGACTGCAAACGAAGGCGATCTAAGTTGCCGCCAATTTTTCCAATGCGCTCGCCGTCCAGCTCTAGAGCCCGCATCGAACAATCTGCAAGCTCCAATAGATGCGCCGTTTTTCCACCGGGAGCTGCACAAGCATCCAACACTAACTCTCCCGCCTGGGGATTTAATAAGATCGCGGCAAGTTGTGCACCTGCGTCTTGCACAGACACAGCACCAGAATAAAAACCAGGCAAGTCTGATACGGGAACCGCCTCAGGTAACAAGAGAGTGGCAGGCAATTGAACCCCAGCTAATTCATCAATTGGCTTTGATGAAATTCCGGCCTCAGACAATAAGGATTGATATTGCTCACGCGTATATTGCTTTTGATTTACACGCAGAATTAATGGTGCACGCTTGGCCTGTTGAAACAAAATGGATTGCCATGCTTTGGAGTAATTGCGCTTGAGGTTTGCTCGCCACCAAGCAGGTGCATACATTGGAATTGGATCGGGCGGAAAATGCTTCTCGCCCTCTGGCGGTTGCACTACAAGGCTTACCTTGCGTAGGACCGCATTCACTAAACCTTTGGCATACATGGTTTCGTCATATTCGCCACAGGCTTTCACTGCCTGATCCACAATCGTATGAGCTGGATAGCCCTTGCTCTCTGCTGGATCTTGCAAAAATAAGGCAATCGCAACGCTGAGCAAATGATCCACTGCAGGAGGCGGAGTCTTTGGAATAAATTGCTTAATGAATTCATGGGAGCGCACCCATTTGCGGAGCGCATCAAAGCTCAGGCTCTGCACGATCGGGCGCTCATGCGCCTCTAGCTGATCCAGAACTTCTGTAAGCGATCTTCCGCTCATGACCTCGCTTAGCGCTTGTGCGGCAATCGTGATTGCTTCAGAGAGCGGGAGACTGCGTGGTGTTTTTTGATCAGTCAAATTAATTTGCTCCGGGATATACCCCGTTTTTAGCCATACTCATTAAGCGTGCCACCCGCTCTTCAGTGGGTGGATGGGTTGAAAATAATTGCGCAAGGCCGCCGGCACTTAAGGGATTGAGAATCATCATCTGTGCTGTTTCAGGATGTTGTTCAACCGCTTGAAATGGGATGCCTTGTGCGTAGTTATGAATTTTTTCTAATGCCTGCGCCAGCGCCTCAGGATCAGCGCTTATTTCGGCACCACCGCGATCTGCCTCGTATTCTCTTGCGCGAGAAATGCTCATTTGAATCAGGCTTGCCGCGATCGGGGCCAAAATTGCCACCATCAAACTAGCTATCGGATTATTGGGTCTACCCTCAGAATCGCGCCCACCAAAGAACATAGCAAAGTTAGCCAATGCTGAAATGGCTCCAGCCATGGTGGCGGCGATAGTCGAAATCAAAATATCACGATGGCGAACGTGGGCAAGCTCATGCGCCATCACACCGCGTAGTTCGCGATTTGAGAGAATTTTTAGAATGCCGGTTGTTGCGGCAACCGAGGCATTGTCTGGATTGCGTCCGGTAGCGAAAGCATTAGGAGCATCTTCATTAATTAAAAATACTTTAGGCATTGGCAAGCCGGCCTTCTCCGACAACTCTTTAACGAGCCCATAAAACTGGGGGGCAGATCTTTCGTCAACCTGCTGTGCATTAGTCATCTTCAACACCATGGTGTCAGAAAACCAATAGCTGAAAAAATTCATTCCGACAGCCAGCACCAAAGCCATCAACATGCCCTGTTCGCCACCCAACATACCGCCAACCACAATAAAGAGTGCAGTAATTGCTGCCATCAAAACAGCAGTCTTTGCAAAATTAAACATTTCTACTCCTTTGTTTGAAAGCGCAACAATTTTTCACTGACGCCAATCGACTGCAAACACGTTTTGGCATCTATTTTTTTACCGCCCGGTTTTTGCATCTCCAAAACCTCAAGCACCCCTTCGCCACACTGAATATATGCACCCTTATTACTAAACCCAAGCACTTCGCCTACGCTACCGGTGGTGCTTACAGCTTTGGGATCTGCAAGCCTTGAATCCCAAAACTTCACGGCTAGCCCATTGAGCTTGCTGCTTGCGCCCGGGAAGGGATTAAAGGCCCGAATACGTTGGTCGATTTCTTTAGCACTTAGAGCCCAATCGATCTCTGCCTCACTCTTGAGTATTTTTTCGGCGTAGGTAATGCCATCTTTTGCTTGGGGTACGCGCAATAAACCTTTGCCTTGCTCCAAAGCATTTAAAACATTAACAATCGATTTTGAGCCAAGCTTAGCTAACCGATCATGCAAACTTGCACTCGTTTCATCGCGAGCAATTGCAATATCAGCAATTAAAACGGTTGCTCCAGTATCCAAGCCAGCATCCATTTGCATAATGCAAACGCCCGTTTTGGCATCGCCTGATTCAATTGCTCGCTGAATTGGCGCTGCACCACGCCAACGGGGCAACAGGGAGGCGTGAATATTAAAACTGCCATGTCTTCCTGCTCTCTCGCTAATATCCAAGATCTCTTGGGGCAAGATCAAGCCATAGGCAACTACCACCATGGCGTCAAAGTCTATAGAGGATAGACGCTCATTAGCGGCAACTGCTTGAGCCCGCTTTTGCGGATCAGCACTGGTAAGTCGCAATGTCTCTGGTTGCAGCACAGGAATATTTTTTTGCAAAGCAAGCTCTTTAACTGGGCTTGCCTGAAGGTGCATGCCCCTGCCAGCACGGCGATCGGGCTGCGTTAAAGCCAAAACAATTTCATGACCAGCATCGCAAATTGCGCGCATCGCTTGCGCAGCAAACTCAGGAGTTCCAGCAAATACGATTTTCATTCGGGCGCTTAGCGCTGACCTACTAATTCTTTTGCGCGCTTCTTCATTTTTTGTGAGATACGAGTTCTTTTAAGGATGGATAAATACTCCACAAACACTTTGCCCTGCAAATGGTCTAACTCATGCTGCAAACAAACTGCCAATAAACCATCGGCCTCTATTTCGAATTCTTTTCCTTCAACATCTAAAGCTTTCACTCGAATCTCGGATGGCCTCTCGACTTCGTCATAAAACTCTGGAACAGATAAACAGCCTTCGCGCCAAGATTTTGTTTCAGAGCTTGTCCAAACAATTTCTGGATTGATAAAAACCATCAATTCGTTTTGTTCATCAGACACGTCAATCACCACGATGCGCTCATGAATATCTACCTGCGTCGCAGCCAAGCCAACGCCCGGGGCGTCGTACATAGTGTCCGCCATATCGGCGACAATTTTTTTAATGCGAGCGTCCACCTGCTCCACTGGTTTAGCAACCTTATGCAAGCGCGGGTCTGGGTAACAAAGGACGGATAACAAAGCCATATAAGAATTATCCAACAGAGCTATCAGTCTGTCCTGATTGCTGCAATTCCCCCAAAGAACAAAATTGATTTATGCAAACTTCGCCAGCACCCAATTCCCCTCTCCAAGTCGATTGCCATAGCCCCCATTACCCAGGTCGCCTCCATGATTTGTATGATCCCCCGGGGTCTCTTTATATAAATGGGGACATTCATCTTCTGAAGAGACCCATGATTGCGATCGTAGGCTCAAGAAACGCCAGCCCTGAAGGCTTAAAAAATGCATGCCTGTTTGCCCAAGCATTATCGAAAGCGGGCGCCTTGATCGTTTCTGGCCTAGCAAAGGGGATCGACAGCGCCGCCCATCAGGCGGTCATTGAGCTTGGACCCAATCACTGCACTGCGGCAATATTGGGAACAGGCATAGATGTCGTCTACCCCCGGCAAAATATCGAACTATCTCGGGCCATCAGCCAGCAAGGAGTATTGGTGACTGAGCTCCCTCTGGGGTCAGGGCCTAAGGCGTGGCACTTTCCCAGAAGAAATCGCATCATTGCCGCTCTAGCAATGGGCGTAGTAGTAATAGAGGCTGCAGAAAAGTCAGGCTCCCTTATCACTGCCCGCCTGGCAGCAGACCTTGGACGAGAGGTTTTCGCCGTTCCCGGACCCATCCATAGTGCCAATTCTGTTGGTTGTCATCTACTTATTCAGCAAGGTGCAAAACTAGCCTTTAGGCCGGATGATGTTCTTGAGGAGCTTTGTTTTTAAGTAAAAATGCCCTTTAAATAGCCTAAAAAGGGGTTTTGATCTGAAAAACGAGAAGATTGGCCAGCCCAAAACTGGCCAAAAATAGGCGTTTTTGGACTTTTCCCAATTTATCGGTTAATAATAAAAAAGGGGTATGCAGTTGGCGAAGTCCAATTTTGGTTTAAATTGGCCATCCGTTTTATCCCAAAAACCATCATTTCTAGCTCAAATTTAGGCAAAACGCGTGGCAACTAAAGCAACTACCAAAAAAAGCAGCTCAAAGACTACCGCGGGGGACCACCCCAAGGCGCTCATCATTGCGGAGAAGCCTTCTGTTGCCAATGACATTGCCAAAGCCTTAGGCGGCTTTACGAAGTACGAGGATTATTTTGAGAGTGATGAATTCTTGATCTCTTCCGCGGTTGGTCATTTATTAGAAATTGCTGCCCCCGAAGAATTTGACGTAAAGCGTGGCAAATGGTCATTCGCCAATTTGCCAGTAGTGCCCCCTTATTTTGACTTGCGTCCAATTGTAAAAACAGAGTCGCGCCTTAAGGTTTTACAAAAGCTCATTAAGCGCAAAGATGTTACTGCGCTCATTAATGCCTGTGACGCGGGACGTGAGGGTGAATTAATTTTCCGCCTGATTGCGCAACACGCAAAGGCGTCGCAATCTATTCAGCGCTTATGGTTGCAATCGATGACTCCAGCTGCCATTCGCGAAGGCTTTACCAATTTACGCAGTGATGAAGATATGAAGCCTCTTGCTGATGCGGCTCGTTGTCGCTCAGAGGCTGACTGGCTGGTCGGCATCAATGGCACGCGCGCAATGACTGCCTTTAATAGCAAGAGCGGTGGCTTCTTCTTGACAACAGTAGGTCGCGTACAGACTCCAACGCTTTCTATTGTGGTGGAGCGCGAAGAGCTCATTCGCAAATTCATCTCTAAAGACTATTGGGAGGTGAAGGCTGAATTTATCGCTGCTGCTGGCGTATACGAAGGTCGCTGGTTTGACCCGAAATTTAAAAAGGATGCTGCTGAGCCCGACGCACGCGAGAACCGCTTGTGGAGCGAGGCCGCAGCTCAAAGCATTGTGGCTGCGTGCCGCGGCAAAAAAGCAAATGTCACGGAAGAGGCTAAGCCCGCTACACAGCTTGCTCCGCAGCTATTTGATTTAACCAGCTTGCAACGCGAGGCAAACGCGCGTTTTGGATTCTCCGCAAAAAATACATTGGGTCTTGCACAGGCCTTGTATGAGCGCCACAAGGTATTAACCTATCCACGTACCGACGCAAAAGCGCTTCCCGAAGACTACCTCGATACCGTTAAACAAACCATGGAAAACCTTGCTGAACATTCGCAAGACTATCGTACTTTTGCTAAACAAATTCTCAAGGGCGACCCAAAGGATCCCAAGGCTAAGGCCGGTTATGGTTGGGTAAGGCCAAACAAGCGAATTTTTGATAACTCTAAAATTTCTGATCACTTTGCGATCATCCCAACATTAGAAACGCCTAAAACTTTAAGTGAGCCCGAAGCCAAGTTGTACGACTTGGTTGTGCGTCGCTTCTTGGCCGTGTTTTACCCTGCCGCAGAGTTCCGCGTGACCACACGCATTACCGAGGCGTCTGGACACCACTTTAAAACCGAAGGTCGTGTTCTTGTAAACCCTGGTTGGTTAACGGTTTACGGCAAATCCAATCAAGCAGACGATGAACTAGTTCCCGTCCAAGAGGGCGAGGGAGTGCAAACTGAATCTATTGCAGTCGTGCCACTGAAAACCAAGCCGCCAGCACGCTACACAGAAGCAACCTTGCTCTCCGCAATGGAAAGCGCGGGTAAATGGGTTGATGATGATGACATGCGCGAAGCGATGGCTGAAAAGGGATTGGGTACACCCGCAACTCGAGCCGCCATCATCGAAGGCCTGCTCGCTGAAAAATACATGGTGCGCGAAGCTCGTGAGCTGATTCCAACTGCAAAAGCCTTCCAATTGATGACATTATTGCGCGGCTTAGATGTTGAAGAGTTAACTCGCCCCGATCTCACTGGTAGCTGGGAGAACAAACTTTCTCTCATCGAGCAAGGCAAGATGAATCGCGATACTTTCATGCAAGAGATCGCGCAAATGACTCAGCGTATCGTTAAGCGTGCCAAAGAATACGACAGCGACACCATTCCAGGCGACTACGCCACCATGACCACGCCATGCCCACACTGTAAGGGTCCGGTAAAAGAAAACTATCGTCGTTTTGCCTGTGAAAAGTGCGGCTTTACTATCAGCAAAACGCCTGGTGGACGTGCATTTGAATATCCTGAAGTTGAAGAATTGCTGCGAGAAAAAACTATCGGGCCACTACAAGGCTTCCGCAGCAAAATGGGGCGCCCATTTGCTGCCATTATTAAATTAAGCGAAATCCCAGAGGATGACAAAGATTATCCGAATGCGGGCTTCAAACTTGAGTTTGACTTTGGCAATGCGCAAGATGATGAGACTGAAGCTGTCGATTTCACAGGCCGTCTGGCGCTGGGCGTTTGTCCAAAATGTTCTGGCGCAGTATATGAAGATGGTATGCGTTACGTTTGCGAAAACAATACTGGCCCTAATAAATCATGTGATTTCAAAACCGGAAAGGTAGTGCTGCAACAAGAGGTCTCGCCAGAACAGGTTCAGAAGTTACTGAAAGAGGGCAAAACAGATCTTCTAACCAACTTTAAGTCGAACCGCACTGGGCGTGGCTTTAAGGCCTATTTAGCGCTAGATTCTGCTGGCAAAATTGGTTTCGAATTTGAGGCCAAGGCACCTAAGGCTGAAGGCGCTGCTCCCGCAAAGAAACGAGTGGGCGCAAGTGCAGCGACTAAGTCTGCAGCAAAACCTAAGCGCGCAAGCAAAGCAAAATCATCCTCTAGCAGTTGAGCTGTAATCAGCTTAGCCGCTAGAGCGGACCACAAAATTCCTCTCGAGCCCAAGGCAGTAGCTAAAAATATTCCTGGGCGCTGAGGAAGTGCGCCGATGATAGGCAAACGATCGCCGGCAACACAACGAATGCCAACAAACTCTCCCGACTTCATTAATGAACCAAGATTGCCTTCTTCGTAATCCACTAAACGCTTAGCTTGCTCACGATTGAAGTCATCACTGATTTCTCTTGGTGAGAGGTCATCCTCACCCTCATCAAAACTAGAGCCAACAATCCATTGATAACTGCCATCATCAAGTCGCTTGGCGGGTAAACAATATCCATCTCCAGAGATGCCAACCTGCGGTAGTTTTTTGATCCAAGGGTCATCTTTCCGTACCGTGAAAATACTCAACTGACCGCGCACAGGCCTTAAAGGCAAACGAATGCCGATACTATTCATAAGATCTTTTGCTTCAAGGGCGCAGGCTACTACAACTTGATTTGCAGTCACAATCAGCTTGTTTGAGGCATCAAATAAATGCCACTGATTGCTGAGCTCTTCTAAGCGCGCGATGCGCGTGTTCCACATATAAGTTAATCGCTCTTGTTCGTGTAACAACTCCTTGCTTGTTTGATGCAAATTTAAACCGGCGCCGCGCGGCAACCAAACACCGCTTTGTTCAATTCCACAAAACTGTTTAGCCTCTTGAGCATCCATGGCAATAGCCATATCTTCATCAAGATTCAATGAACGCAGATACTCTTCTGTTGCAGCTCGATCAAAGGTTTTATCTTTTTTGGTCGGCTGAAATATCCCATGTTGCTGCCACATATTTTTCCAGCGGGCCTCGGCCAGTAGAAATGCAAGGCGCGTTAGACGCAATAAACGGGGGGCGCCTTTGCCAATATGCGGATGTGCAATGGCATAAGCATGGCTTGAACAGGCGGTGGCCGGAGAGGGAGCGGCGTCAACAATACAAACAGCTTTGCCACGCTCAAGCAACTCATTTGCAATGGTTGCCCCACAAATGCCTGCCCCAATCACCACTATTTCATGGTGTTGGGGTTTGGTCATTTAAATAAATCTAAGATTAGTAGGTGCTAATAAAAACTTAAGCGTTTAAGCGTTTTTCAATCTTGGTACGCATCTCTGCTAATTCCTTAGGCAGACGATCGCCAAGATGCTCAAACAACTCTGTATGCAGCTTAAGTTCATTTTTCCAGTCATCTACCTTGGCGGTAATGACCTTTTCAAACTTCTCAAGAGAAAAGTCTAAGCCCTTCCAATTCATATCGCCATGCTCTGGAGAAATACCAAATACGGTTTCAACGCCTTTTGCGGTACCCTCTGCGCGGCCCAAGATCCACGCCAGAACGCGCATATTTTCACCATAACCAGGCCAAACAAACTTGCCGTCATCGCCTTTACGGAACCAGTTTACGCAATAGATCTTAGGCAATACAGCGCCTTCGGCTTCAAGCTTCTTACCGATATTGAGCCAATGTTGGAAGTAGTCGCTCATGTTGTAACCAGCAAAAGCAATCATCGCAAATGGGTCTCGACGAACAACGCCAACCTGACCTGTAATTGCAGCAGTAGTCTCGGAGCCCATTGTTGCGGCCATATAAACGCCCTCTACCCAATCACGCGCTTCACTAACAAGAGGTACAGTAGTTGAACGGCGACCGCCGAACAAGAACGCATCAATCGGAACGCCTTCTGGATCATCCCACTTAGGATCAACAGCTGGATTGTTTGTGGCCGCCATTGTGAAGCGAGAATTTGCATGAGCAGCTTTACGACCAGCAGCACCGTCAGCCGGAGTCCAATCCTTACCTTGCCAGTCAATCAAATGTGCGGGCGGTTTTTCTGTCAAACCTTCCCACCAAACATCACCATCATCAGTTAAGCCAACGTTTGTAAAGATCACATCTTCGTTTAATGAGTCGATGCAATTTGGATTTGTTTGGCGATTTGTTCCCGGAGCAACGCCAAAATAACCTGACTCGGGGTTGATCGCAAATAGACGGGTTTTGCCTGTGACAGGGTCTTTACGTGGCTTAATCCATGCAATGTCGTCACCAATCGTTGTTACCTTCCAGCCGTCAAATCCTGCCGGCGGAATCATCATTGAGAAATTGGTTTTGCCACATGCAGATGGGAATGCTGCTGCTACGTGATATTTTTTTCCTTCAGGGGAAGTAACGCCCAAGATCAACATATGCTCTGCAAGCCAGCCTTGCTCGCGCCCCATGTTAGAGGCAATGCGCAATGCAAAGCATTTTTTACCTAGTAATGCATTGCCGCCGTAACCTGAACCAAAAGACCAGATTTCGCGGGTTTCAGGGTAGTGAACAATATATTTAGTTTTGTTATTTGGCCAAGCCATATCCTTTTCGCCTGGGCTCAAAGGCTTACCAACTGTATGGATACATGGAACAAACTCACCTTCAGCGCCCAGTTGATCAATTACAGCCTTACCCATACGAGTCATCAGGCGCATATTGATCGCAACATAAGGGCTATCAGACAATTCAACGCCAATGTGTGCAATTGGTGAGCCAATTGGGCCCATTGAAAATGGCACCACGTACATTGTTCTTCCGCGCATAGAGCCATCGAACAATGGGTGCAAAGTTGCACGCATTTCTGCCGGGTTTACCCAGTTATTGGTTGGGCCTGCATCCTCTTGCTTGGCCGAACAAATGTAAGTGCGGTCCTCAACACGCGCAACATCATCTGGATCAGATAGGGCTAAAAATGAATTTTTACGCTTGGCTGGATTGAGGCGCTTGAAAACACCGGCCTTTACCAATAATTCACATAACTCGTCATACTCTGCCTGCGACCCGTCGCACCAACGAATGGCATCAGGCTTTGTGAGAGCGGCCACTTCACCAACCCACTCAATTAGACGCTTGTTTTTTACGTAAGCTGGCGCATTTACATTAAGCTGGCCACTGGTAGTTGAAGTCATATGTTTCCTTATGAAAAATTGAATTTTTTAATCAAACAATTTTATCATTTTGGGTGAATTTTTATCTCCACTCCAACACAGCACAAACCCTTTACTTGCCAATACAGAATTGGCTAAAGATTTTCCCCAAAAGGTCATCCGGAAGCAGTTTTCCGGTAATTTCACCCAAATGTCTTTGGGCTAAAGAAAGCTCTTCTGCAAATAATTCAAGAGAATTGTTGCCATTTGCTGCGAATTCTTCTGATTTTTCAATATGTTCGGCCGCGCGCTCTATGCAGTCCAAGTGCCTTCTGCGAGCCAAAATAGCACCCTCCTGGGGGCCAGCCCAGCCCACAAGCTCCAAAATCTTCTGTTTTAACGCCTCAATTCCCTCGCCTGTTTTGGCAGAAATCAACAAAGCATCGCTGGGTGCTGTTTTTGATAGGTCCTGGAGCAAATCAGCTTTATTCACAAGCTCGAGCACGGCACATTTTGGGGATAATTCCCTCAAAATCTGGGTTTTTAGATCATCCTGCTGAGGGGCCGACTGAGCATCAGTCAAAAAAATCACTAAATCTGCCAAGCGAATAGCGTCCCAAGATCTTTCAATGCCCTTTGCCTCGACAACATCGGCTGTTTCGCGTAGACCGGCTGTATCAATAATATGCATAGGCACACCCTCAATGGTGATGCTTTCTTTAACCCGATCTCGGGTTGTCCCAGCAATAGGGGTAACAATGGCCACCTCTTCACCGGCCAATCGATTCAGTAAAGAGCTTTTCCCCACATTCGGTGCACCGGCCAGTACCAACTGAATCCCATCGCGCAAGATTTTTCCCTGTTTAGCGCCGGCACGCAGAGTCTGTAGTTTTTCCTTAACTGCGCTTAAGCGCTGGCGGGCCTGAGCGTTTTCCAAGAATTCAATTTCTTCCTCGGGGAAATCCAAGGTCGACTCAACCAAAATTCTGAGTTGGGTAATTTCTTCAATGAGATGGTTAATGTCGTCAGAAAAAGCACCCTGCAAAGAACGAGCCGCACCACGAACAGCCGCTTCGCTTTGCGCATCAATTAAATCCGCAATAGCCTCAGCCTGAGTTAAATCGATCTTGTTGTTGAGATAGGCGCGCAGGGTGAATTCGCCTGGCTCTGCAATGACAAGCCCCTCATTCCCGCCCAACTCGAGACAGCGCTTCATCACCAACTCAAGAAGTTGTGGCCCACCATGACACTGAAGCTCTAAAACATCTTCGCCTGTAAAAGAGGCCGGTCCGACAAAATAAATTGCAATGAGCTGATCAATCGCCTGGCCACTCTCATCACAAAGTGTTAAAAGATTTGCCTGTCTTGGAGAAAGATTTTTTTGAAAAAGGGCGCTAGTAAGGGCGCTTAAATTTTTTCCGCTGATGCGGATAACCCCGACGCCCGCCTTACCGGGCGCGGTTGCAACAGCAATGATGGGCAATTTTCTCGTCATCATTGCTGTCTGTTTATTGCAAGCGTGTTATGCCGCGCTCAAATTACTTAGCGGGCTTTTTTCCAAACATCTGATTAATCTGCCACTGTTGTGCGATGGATAGAAGGTTATTGGTAACCCAATATAAAACCAAGCCGGCAGGGAAGAAGAAGAACATGATTGAAAAGACGATCGGCATGTACATCATTACCTTCGCCTGGATTGGATCTGGAGGTGTTGGGTTCAACTTCGTTTGCACAAACATCGAGACAGCCATAATGACCGGCAGAATATAGTACGGATCAGGGACTGAGAGGTCGTGAATCCACAAAACCCATGGTGCACCGCGCATCTCAACTGATGACAACAGCACCCAATACAAAGAAATAAACACAGGAATCTGAATCACAACCGGCAAACATCCGCCCAGCGGGTTGATCTTTTCTTTGCGATACATCTCCATCATGGCTTGATTGAGCTTTTGTGGTTCACCCTTGTATTGCTCCTTCATCGCCGCCAGGCGTGGCTGCACTTCCTTCATGCGAGCCATCGACTTGTAACTTGCAGCAGATAAGGGGAAGAACACCAACTTAATTAAGATGGTCAACAGGATGATGGACCAGCCCCAGTTGCCAACATAACCGTGAATTTTTTCAAGCAGCCAGAAAATAGGTTTAGCAATAATGGTCAGATAACCGTAGTCCTTCAGCAGCTCAAAGCCTGGAGCAATCGTCTCCAAAACCTTTTCTTCTTGAGGCCCAACAAACAATCTGGCTTTTTCTACAACGGTTGTCCCTGCGGCAACAACGCCGAGCGGTGTTTGCATACCAATTCGATACAGGCCGTTATCAATTCTGCCCGCATAAATATCCCGCGCATCTTTGTCACCCGGAATCCAAGCGCTCGCAAAGTAATGCTGAACCATGGCGATCCAAGCTGGCTCACCTGCTGCTACTTGCGTTGGGATGGTGATTTTGTTTTTATCTATTGCCGAGAATTCAAGCTTATTAAACTTTTCTTTGTCTGTGTAGGCAGCAGGTCCAGTAAAGGTGCTGGCTGAGAAGGCGCCGCCAAATGGGCCGATTTTTTGCTCTTGCGAAGCATCGCGCACAATTTCTGTGTACAGAACAAGGGGGTTTGGATTGTTTGTTGTTTGAGTAACGCGATGGCCAACATCCACAACATAGCTACCAGGATTTAGGATGAATGTTTTTTCAAGCTTAACGCCGTTACGCTCACTAGCCAATACCGCAAACGGCCTACCTGAACCATCTTTTCCTGACTGTACTAATTTGAAGGTACTCGTGTGATTTGGAAGGTCGTTGTTATTTAAAGAAATTAAACCAGAGCGTGCAAAGTATTTGTGTGTTGGCGTGTATTGAAAGAGCTCTACTGGATTTTTCTCAGCAGTTAATTCTTTTAACAACTTAGCATCAATTACATTTGCTCCGCTGGCGCTGATTTCTAATATTAAAACGTCGTTTTGGAGTGTGAACTTTTCAGCACCCTCTATGGCGCCACCATTAACTACTGGTGTTGCGGCAACAGCCGATGCACCAGTAGTTTGCGTGGGAACATCAACCTTGCCCCCTGTTGTTACCTTATCTGACGCAACCGGGGCGCTCGCGGGGGCGCCGCCAAAAAAGGACGGCTTGCCTTCATGAACCTGCCAATTGTTGTAGAGCATAAGACCCGACATCGAGAATACTGCCCATAGAATTGTTTTTTTAAAGTCCATTTACATTCACTTAAGTTGGTGTTTTGTATCTTTTACAGCAGGATCATAACCGCCGTGTGACAACGGATTGCAGCGCAAAATGCGCCACACCGTTAGGCCAAAGCTTTTAATAAATCCGTAATGACTAAAGCAGTCACATGCATATTGCGAACAGCTAGGTACGTACTTACAGTGGACGCCCAAATACGGACTCAAAGCTAGTTGATATATTTTTACTAGCTTAATTGCCGCATTGTTTAAAGTTCGCACCTAAAGCAGCCCTGAAATTTGAGAGCGCAAAATTTCTTTTTCTTTTTTTCTGAGTCTGCCTCGAGTTTCGCGACCGATTGGTTTTTTGAGCTTAACCACAACATCTTTGTTTAATGTGTTGGCTTGAGCCGTCCAAACCAATTCGCGAATCATCCGCTTTAGGCGGTTTCGATCAACCGCTCTTTTGGCTAACTTCTTTGCTACTGCAACCCCCAAGTCAGGCTTAACACCCTCTTGAGTGGATGCAACATACATACCCCAATACAAACTTGTCTTGGGGCGTGCTTTTAGTAATTCAGAAATCCTTGCGCTATTCAATGGCTAAATTAAACAGCCAAACGCTTGCGACCTTTTGCACGACGGGCATTTAAAACTGCGCGTCCGCTTTTGGTTTTCATGCGAATACGGAAACCGTGTGTACGCTTGCGACGGGTTACTGAGGGTTGGTAAGTTCTTTTCATGTTCGATCCCTGGAAAACCAAGTATTTTCCTTGTTGCGGAGCAAAAGGTCAATCAATCTCGATGAATATGTAGGTGTTTTTCTCTATTTTTAATGAAATTTCTCTTAAATCATTAATTTAAATAGAGATTTTTCTATTATTCACAAGTTATCCACAGCTTTTCCACGTTTTTGTTGCTTGTGGATAACTTTGGAGCATCGCTACAATGGATCCTCCAAAAATATGAGCAACTTACACAATCCTCCCGCCTTGAATTCAATTAGCCCACTGGGGTTCTGGGATGATGCTATCGGCATTTTATCCCGCGAACTGTCACCCCAACAGTTTAAAACATGGATTCAACCCCTTACTCTATTATCTTTTATTGAAAGTGATGACTCACTAACAATTGGAGCCCCCAATCGATTTAAACTGGATTGGACCAAAAAGACATTTGCTGACCGATTCCAAGAG